>JAZRFD010000044.1:0-41514 GCA_045661185.1 Eubacteriales bacterium
ACGTCCGCGCGGACAAGCTCGCCGCGCCATTTCTTCCACACAGCAACGATCGCGCGCAGGCGCTCTGCCTCTCTCTCGGGCAGGCGCTGCATCTCCATCCAGAACAGCGGATTGGAGACCATCACGCTTGCAAAAAGGTAGTCGATGTCATACAGCTCGGGGCGAAAGATATCATCCTTCTCGTATTTCTCCGTAAAGAGCGTGGGATTGAGCAGCTCGAACTGCATTTTGGATGCGGGAATATATGCGGACAGATTCCAAAGATTACGCAGCGTCGCGTGCGGATAGTAGTTTTCCCACGCGCTATAGCGGTTCTCAACGAACAAAGTGCCGTAGGGCGCGCTTGCAAGATATCCCATTCTCTTGTCCGCCGTGACGTCGAGCTCCACCGTTGCGTCCTCGCCAAAGGCACAGATTGCACGGAACAGTTCCTCCGCACGCGCACATTGCGAGTGCTCATTCAACTGCAGCATATCCAGCTTGAAATAACGGAAGCCCCATTTCTCGTACGCGCGCTTCAGGATTGCAAGGTCTCTGTCAAAATGCGCAAAATTCTCACGGCTGTGCGGAGCAAACCAAAGACCCGTCTCTACACCGTGTGCAACGGCATAAGGGGTGATGGCGTCGATTCCGTGCGGGAATACCTCCTCGCGCACGTTCCAAAAATCCCCCTCAAAGACGCGCAGTCCGTCCTCGGCATAGGTATTGGGAGCTTGCTTCTGCCAACCGTCGTCGACCTGTACAACGTCTACGCCAAGACGCTCTGCCCACTCGATCTCCCCGCGCACAAATTCCTCGGTCACCACATCACGGCCTCCGCGGTCGCCCCATGTATTGGACATGGCAACCAGCTGCTTCGGGCTGTAGAGAGAACGGTACCACGCACGGCAGAATGCCGCCTCCTCACCTTGTCGGCATTCTCCGCGCACAACGGGATATCCATCGCACACAATCGAAAGTTCTCCCTTTGCCATGGAAAGCGCGGGAACGGTCAGATCGGGAGCGGGAACGATATAAACCGTGCTCACACCCTCGCTTGGCAGTGTGAGGAAAAAGATATCTCCCTCTGTCCGCTCCAAGGAATTACGAAATACATAAACGGTCTTTTGGGAAACGGGAGTATCGTGCCGATCGGTCTCGGCGCGCAGGCTGATCGCCGTCAGGATCGCGTTCGCGTATTTCTTTCCAACCTTTTCCCGATACGTGTCTCCTACGTTTTTGTAGGTCTCAAATACAGCTTTCATTCCCATTGTCTTGTTTTATCTCCTCCAGAAGTTCGTTGTGGTAGTTCGTTAACGCTATTATACAATAAGCTGTTGCGCATGTCAACCGATACAGAAAAGTTATACTTAAAAAGCAAGCCCGACCTTTCGATCGGGCTTCTTTTAGTCGTTCCACAGAACGATTTCTTTGTTTCGTAGGGTTTTCGGCAGGTCGATGATGCGCTGATTGGACGAGCCGCGGAAGCGCAAGGAAATATCCTTGAGCGCCTTGACGTACCGTCCGTCCACGAGAACGTCGATATAGGTCAGCATCTCGTCGGTCACCTCGCATCGGGGGTGACTGCCCTCTCGCCAAAGCTCTCCGTCAAGAGTAAAGCCGGTAAACGCCCACACCGTTTTATCGGGGCATTCCTCTCGGAAGCGGCGCAAAAACGGAAGCAACGCACGCTGATTCGACGGCTCAAACGGGTCGCCGCCAAGGAGCGTCAAACCGTTTATATAGTAGGGCTTGACCGACGCGATGATCTCGTCCTCGGTCTCCCTTGTAAAGGGCTCTCCGTAGTTAAAATCCCACGTTTCGGGCTGAAAGCACTCCTCGCATCGGTTGGTGCACCCCGACACAAACAGCACCGTGCGCACGCCCTCGCCGTTGGCGATATCATTCTTTTTCAGTTCACAGTAATTCATATCTTACAGATGCAGAACGCGCTCCTTGATCTCCTGCGTTCTTCCCTGGTTCCAATACTGCGTGCCGATATATCCGCAGGTACGTCTTGCGACGTTCATCTTGGACTGATCGGTGTTTCCGCACTTGGGGCATTTCCAAATCAGCTTGCCGTTCTCCTCCTCGATCATGATCTCGCCGTCCCAGCCGCACTCCTGACAGTAGTCGGACTTGGTGTTGAGCTCTGCGTACATGATGTTGTCGTAGATGAACTTCATGACCTGAAGAACCGCCTCGATGTTCTGCTGCATGTTGGGAACCTCAACGTAGCTGATAGCACCCCCGGGAGAGAGCTGCTGGAACTGTGCCTCAAACGCAAGCTTGGAGAATGCGTCGATCTCCTCGGTTACGTGGATGTGGTAGCTGTTGGTGATATATCCCTTATCGTTGATGCCGGGCACGATGCCAAAGCGCTTCTGCAGGCATTTTGCAAACTTATAGGTGGTGGATTCAAGCGGCGTGCCGTAAAGGCTGAAGTCAATGTTGTGCTCTGCCTTCCATCTCTTGCACGCGTTGTTGAGGTACTGCATGACGCTGAGCGCAAAGGGAGTAGCGCTCGGATCGGTATGACTCTTGCCCGTCATGTACTTGACGCACTCATAAAGCCCTGCGTAGCCCAGAGAAATGGTGGAATATCCGCCAAAGAGCAGCTTGTCGATAGGCTCGCCCTTCTTGAGTCTCGCCAATGCGCCGTACTGCCAGAGAATTGGCGCAGCATCGGAAAGCGTACCCTTGAGACGCTCGTGGCGGCAAAGGAGCGCGCGGTGGCAAAGCTCGAGTCTCTCGTCAAAGATCTTCCAGAATTTTTCAATGTTGCCGCCCGAGGACAGCGCGATGTCGGGAAGGCTGATGGTAACGACGCCCTGATTGAAGCGACCGTAATACTTCGGCTTGCCGGTTTCGTCCACGTAAGGGGTCAGGAAGCTGCGGCAGCCCATGCAGGTGTAGCAGTGTCCCTCTCCGTTCTTGTCGACCTTGAGCTCTAACATCTTCTTTTCGGAGATATAGTCGGGCACCATTCTTCTTGCGGTGCACTTTGCGGAAAGCTTGGTCAGATAATAGTAAGGAGAATCCTCGTGAATATTCTGCTCCTCAAGGACGTAGATGAGCTTGGGGAATGCGGGCGTGACGTATACGCCCTCCTCGTTCTTAACGCCCTGATAGCGCTGCAGGAGCGTTTCCTCGATGATGATCGCAAGGTCCTTCTTTTCCTGCTCGTTTCTGGCCTCACCCAGATACATGAACACGGTAACGAAGGGGGCTTGACCGTTGGTGGTCAGAAGCGTGACGACCTGATACTGAATGGTCTGCACGCCGCGACTGATCTCCTCGCGCAGTCTCTTTTCCACGATGGTGGAAAGCTGCTCGTCGGAAAGCTCAGTGCCGATCGCAACCATTTCCTCTCTTACTGCTCGGGTGATCTTCTCACGGCTGACCTGCACGAAGGGGGCGAGGTGCGTGAGCGAGATGCTCTGTCCGCCGTACTGGTTACTTGCCACCTGCGCGATGATCTGAGTGGCGATGTTGCAGGCGGTTGAGAAGCTGTGCGGACGCTCGATCATGGTACCCGAGATGACGGTTCCGTTCTGGAGCATGTCCTCAAGGTTGACCAGATCGCAGTTATGCATGTGCTGCGCGTAGTAGTCGGCATCGTGGAAGTGGATAATTCCCTCCTCGTGTGCCTTTACGATATCCTCGGGAAGAAGGAGTCGGGTGGTGATATCACGGCTGACCTCACCTGCCATGTAGTCGCGCTGGACGCTGTTGACGGTGGGGTTCTTATTTGCATTCTCCTGCTTTGCTTCCTCGTTGCAGCATTCGATCAAAGAAAGGATCTTTTCATCGGTGGTGTTGGAGCGGCGGACAAGCGCGCGGGTGTAACGGTAGGTGATATATTTTTTTGCCACCTCGTACGCACCGTGTGCCATGATCTGGGACTCGACAAGGTCCTGAATCTCCTCCACTCCGGGAGCACGGTTCATGCGGATACAGCTCAACTCGACCGCCTCGGCGATGCGCTTGATCTGCATCGGTGTCATACGGGCATCCTCGTCAACCGCCTCGTTTGCCTTGGTGATCGCAGTGATAATTTTACTGATATCGAAATTGACTTCCGTACTGTTTCTCTTAATGACTCTCATTTCTTCCTCCTTTTTGTGAAACCTATACAAATATGATCGACAAAATTCATCTTTTTTCACAATGAATTTCGAAAAATGGGCGCAATGCACATACATTATACCATATTTTGTGGTTTTGTCAAGGGGGGATCACAATATTTTGTGGTTTTTGATTGTTATCTTTTTGTCAAGCTTTCCATGATTTTGCGGATCAAAGCGCGTGCTTTTTGCGGATCTGCAGTCCCCGCGACGGCCTTTTCCATGGGACACGGGCCGTCACCGCGGCGGTTGACGATCATCTCCGCGCGCGTCTGCCACGAGCACGCGATCCCGTTTTCATTCAATATTTGTACGGCGCCGTCGGTGATCACCTCGGCATAGACCTCGCGGACATCCGCCAGCACGAACAGCATTGCCGCTGCCCTGCCTACAATGCGATCGGCGGCGCAAAAGCCCGAAAGCTCTGCGCCGCTGTCCAAGAGATCCATCATCGGAGCGATTCCTGTTTTTTCACTGCGATACACACGCTCCCCGCGACAAAGCACGCAGGTATTGTGCGCATCGGGCGCGTACAGCAGCGCTTTCGCGCGTTCCAAATCGTTCATGCGGATCTTTCCTTTTATTATATTACTTTTTTTTGCCGTTGATCTTGCCAAGGTCAAACGGTGTGGTCTGGTAGACGAAATAATTGAGCCAGTTGGAATACAAAAGGTTTGCGGAGGAGCGCCACGTGGCCAAGGGCGCACACGTGGGATCGTCGTTCGGGAAATAATTCTTCGGCACCTCGATGGGCTTGCCCGCATTGACGTCGCGCACGTACTCCTTTTTGAGCGTGTCCGCGTCGTATTCGGGATGCCCCGTAATAAAGATCTGGCGTCCCTTCTTGGTCGAGAGTGCAAACACGCCCGCTTCCTCGGACGAAGCCAGAATCTTCAATTCGGACACCTTTTCCAGATCCTCACGGTCCACGGTGGTATGTCGCGAGTGCGGCACCATAAACACGTCGTCAAAGCCGCGGAACAGGATGGATCTCTTGTAGTCCGCCACGTGCGGGAAAATGCCGAACATTTTCTTTTCAAGCGGTTTTTTCTTGACACCAAAGTGGTAATAGAGTCCCGCCTGCGCGCCCCAACAGATGTGGAAGGTGCTATGCACGTGCGACAGGCTCCACTCCATGATCTCACAAAGCTCCTGCCAATATTCAACCTCCTCAAATTCCATTTGCTCCACGGGCGCTCCCGTGATGATCATACCGTCGAACTTTCTGTCCTTGATCTTATCAAAGGTGGTGTAGAAGGCCAGAAGATGCTCCTCGGAGGTGTTCTTGGACTTGTGCGACTGCGTGTGCATCAGGGTCAGCTCCACCTGAAGGGGGGTGTTCCCGAGTAAGCGCGAGAGCTGGGTCTCGGTGTCGATCTTGGTGGGCATAAGATTGAGAAGCAGGATCTGCAAGGGACGAATGTCCTGCGTCACGGCTCGCTCGTCGGTCATTACGAAAATATTTTCTGCGGCAAGGGTCTTGGTTGCAGGCAATTCGTTCGGAATCTTAATAGGCATAGGTCCTACTCCTTTATCTTACGTATTCAAACGCTTTCAAGCGCCTGTGCGAGGTCTGCGATCAGATCCTCGGAATTTTCCAGTCCGCAGGAATACCGAACAAGGTCACCGGAAACGCCGGCTGCCAAAAGCTCCTCGTCGTTCATCTGGCGGTGGGTCGCGCTTGCCGGATGCAGGCAGCAGGTGCGCGCATCGGCAACGTGGGTTTCAATTGCTGCAAGCTTCAAGTGCTTCATAAACTGTTCAGCCGCCTTGCGACCTCCCTTAACACCGAAGCTGACCACGCCGCAGGTGCCCTCGGGCATATATTTTTGCGCAAGCTCATAATACTTGTCGCCCTCAAGGCCTGCGTAGGTGACCCAGGTCACCTTGGGATGGTTCTTGAGGAACTTGGCAACCGCCAGGCCGTTTTCACAGTGGCGAGCCATACGCACGTGCAGGCTCTCAAGACCAAGGTTGAGGATAAATGCGCTCTGGGGCGCGGGGGTGGAGCCAAAGTCGCGCATCAGCTGTGCGGTTGCCTTGGTGATGAATGCCCCCTCAAGGCCGAACTTTTCGGCATAGACGATGCCGTGATAGCTATCGTCGGGCGTGCAGAGTCCGGGGAATTTTTCCTTGTGCGCGAGCCAATCGAATTTACCCGAATCCACGATGCAGCCACCGACCGCCGCGCCGTGACCGTCCATATACTTGGTGGTAGAGTGCGTGACGATATCGGCTCCCCACTCGAAGGGGCGGCAGTTCACGGGGGTTGCAAAGGTGTTATCAATGATCAGCGGAACACCGTGCGCGTGCGCCGCCTTAGAGAACTTTTCGATGTCAAGCACGGTCAGCGCGGGGTTTGCGATGGTTTCGCCAAAGACCGCCTTGGTGTTGGGGCGGAACGCTGCCTCCAGCTCCTCCTCGGTGCAATCGGGAGAAACGAAGGTAAAGTCAATGCCCATCTTTTTCATCGTAACGGCAAAGAGATTGAAGGTGCCGCCGTAAATGGTGGACGAGGACACAACGTGGTCACCGCAGGTCGCGATATTAAAGACTGCGTAGAAGTTTGCCGCTTGTCCCGACGAGGTCAGCATAGCGGCCGTTCCCCCCTCCAATTCGCAGATCTTTGCCGCCACGGTGTCACACGTGGGGTTCTGCAGGCGGGAGTAGAAATAGCCCGATGCCTCCAGGTCAAACAGCTTTGCCATATCCTCGCTGGTGTCGTAGTGGAAGGGCGGGCTTTGCACGATCGCGATCTGGCGGGGCTTACCGTTGCCGGGCGTGTATCCGCCCTGCACGCATTTGGTTTCAATTTTGAAGTTGTTCATGTGATTTTCCAACCTTTACATTTATTAGAGCACGTCTGCGATATCGTAGATCAGTCGCTCGGTCTTTTCCCAACCGAGGCAAGGGTCTGTGATGGATTTTCCATAGATTTCGTCGGGGCCGATCTTCTGCGCTCCGTCCTCGATGTAGCTCTCGATCATAAGGCCCTTGACGAGCTTCTTGACCTCACTCGAATGGCGGCAAGCATGCAGGACCTCCTTGGCGATGCGCACCTGCTCGAGGCACTGCTTGCCCGAGTTTGCGTGGTTGGTGTCCACGATCACACCGGGGTTGGCAAGTCCGCTCTTTTCGTAGGTCTGCGCCAGATGCATCAGGTCCTCGTAGTGGTAGTTCGGGGTGCTCTGACCCTTGGTGTCCACGTATCCGCGCAGGATCGCGTGTGCGTAAGGGTTGCCCGCGCTCTTGACCTCCCATCCACGGTAGAGGAACATGTGGGAGTGCTGTGCGGCGGTGATGGAGTTCATCATGACAGAGAGGTCACCGCAGGTCGGATTCTTCATACCAACGGGAATATCCAAGCCGCTCGCAGTCAGGCGGTGCTGCTGGTTCTCAACCGAGCGCGCACCGACCGCTACGTAAACGAGCAGGTCGGAGAGATATCTGTGATTCTCGGGATACAGCATCTCGTCAGCGCATCCAAAGCCTGTCTCTGCCAATGCACGCATGTGCAAGCGGCGGATCGAAAGAATGCCGTTTAAGAGGTCGGGATCGGCATTGGGGTCGGGCTGATGGAGCATGCCCTTGTAGCCGTCACCCGTGGTGCGGGGCTTGTTGGTATAGATACGCGGAACGATCATGATCTTATCCGCCACCTTATCCTGCACGGTGCGCAGGCGGGAGATATAATCAAGGACGGAGTCCTCGTTGTCTGCCGAGCAAGGGCCGATGACGAGAACGAACTTGTCGGATTTGCCGGAGAAAATATCTTTCAGCTCATTGACACACGCGTCGCGGCGCGCCTTGAGCTCGGGAGATACGGGATACTGTTCTTTGATTTCCTTTGGGATGGGTAGCTTGCGGTAAAATTCCATATTCATGGCAGCGGTTTCCTTTCATAGGGGCGTTATAAAAATTGTTTGTTGTCAGTTTGATTTGGGCTTGTCGAACAGCGTTCTGCGCGCGGTTGCCCGTCTCATGGTCTCGCGCATACCGTCACTATCGCCGTTACGCAGCAGCATACGGAAACGGTCAAATTCCGCAGAAAACGCGTCCATTTGTTCAAGCAATGCCTCGCGGTTGAGCAAAAACAGCTCCGCCCACATCACGTCGTTGATCTTTGCGATTCGCGTCAGATCACGAAAGGAGTCTCCCGTGTACTTTTCCATCATAGGCGTCTCGTTGCAGGTCATCAGTGTCACCGCGATGCAGTGAGTCAATTGGGAAAGAAACGCGATCATTTCGTCGTGCTCCTCGGGGGAAAGCTCGGAAATGCGGGCAAAGCCCAGCACCTCACCCAAATGTTTGCACACGGCGATTGCCTCGGGTGTGTTTTTATCGGTGGGGGTCACGATAAAGTTCGCGCCCTTAAATACACCGTCATCGCTATATTCCACGCCACTGCTCTCGCGACCCGCCATAGGGTGCGCCGCGATAAATTCCACGTCGGAGCGCAGCATTGCCTGCACATCGTAAACGATCCGGCTCTTGACACCCGTTACGTCGGTGATCAGCGTGCCTGCACGAAGCAGATGCTGATATTCCTTGATCCACTCCACAAAAATATGAGGATAGAGTGCGAACACGACTAAATCTGCGTCAGCGACAAATTCCGTTGTAACGGTGGTACTTCCCTCCTCAATGATCCCGAGCGAGAGCGCGTAGTCAATGTCCTTTTGTTCTTTTGTAATACAGCGAACGTGATAGCCCTTTTTGGAAAGCGCGCGGGCATAGCTTCCGCCGATGACACCCAAGCCGACAATGAGAATGCGGGTGTCCTTATTGAGTTCCTTCATGGTTTTGGGTTCCTTTTACTGTTGGGTTTCTTCAAATTTTATTCCAAGCGCGCCAATACGCTCAAAAAAGTCGGGAAAGCTCTTGGCAACCGCCTCGGCTCCTTGTATTTCACCGCCCGTGACACTTGCCAGCACCGCCATGGACATGACCACGCGATGGTCGTTATGTCCCTGCAAGGGCTCGGTGGGGGCGTGGAACGCGGTCGGCAGAATTTCCACGGAATTATCAAGCACGTGAACGGTCGCACCGAATTTGCGCAGCTCCTGTGCCATCACCTCGGCACGGTCGCTTTCTTTGATCTTGAGTCGCCGCGTATCCGTAAACTTGCCTCCCGATTTTGCCGCCGCCACAGAAAAGAGAATGGGTGCCAAATCGGGGCAATCGGCAAGAGACAGCGTGGCGTATCCTTGCGCAAGTCTATCAAAGCAATCGCGATAGACGCGATCTCCTTGAAGGGATGCGGGATCGAGATTATCCACGAGCACTGCCCCTCCCAGCAAATTAAACGCCTCCAAAAACGCGGCATTGGAATAGTCGCCCTCCACCTCGCAGTCACGGGCGTCGAGCGCATCCCTTCCCGTGATGCGCAAAGTTGTTTCGTCCTTCCAATCCACGCATGCGCCGAACGTCTTCAGCGCGGAAAGGGTCAGAAGAATATAAGATCGGCTTTCAACGGGCGGTAGGATGCGAATTTCGCTCTCCCCTTTTGTCAGCGCCAATGCAAAAAGCAGACCGCTGACAAATTGACTGCTCACGTCACCCGGAAGCGTGTAAATACCTGCTTTCAAGGGACCCTTGACCGTGATACGGTTACCGTCGGCACAAAAATCAAGGTGTCTCTCGCGACAGATCTCCTCATACACCGCCATAGGACGGCGGAACAGCGACGCGGCACCCGTTAAGGTAACGGATCGCCCCGAAAGCAATGACAAGGGGAGCATAAAGCGCAGCGTGCTGCCGCTCTCACGGCAAGAAAGCGTCAAATCCCCCTTGGGTGGGTTGAAAAAGTCTGCGCCCGTAACAGTTACGTCCTCTCCGCTCCACGTACACTCCGCGCCAAGAGCGCGCAAGCAATCCACGGTCGCAAGAGCATCCTCGCAGCGCGACACGCCCGACAGTCGGCTCGTGCCTTTCGCCATAGCGGCACAAATAAGCACGCGATGCGCCATGCTTTTGGACGGCGGTGCCGCCACGCTCCCGCGCGCGACGGAAGGTTCTATACGAATATTCATTTCTCTGCCTCTTTGCTTCTTGCAAGCAGAAAATCAATACCCTCAAGGTAGCCCCTAACGCCGTGTCCCGTAATGGTCTTGACGCACGCGGCGCGGATGTAGCTGACCTGTCGAAAATCCTCGCGCTCCTCCACCTTGGAAATATGCACCTCAACGGTAGGAAGCATGGTGGATTTGACCGCATCCAAGAGCGCAATGCTGGTGTGCGTGTACGCGCCCGGATTGATGACGATGCCGTCAGCCCCCTCAAGGTAGGCCTCCTGAATCCAATCCACAAGCGTGCCCTCGTGGTTGCTCTGCTTACAAACTGCCTCGATTCCTACGTCGCGGCAATGCGCCTCGATCATTTCGATCAATTGCTCGTATGTGGTGGAGCCATAGTGCGCAGGCTCGCGGATGCCTAAAAAATTGAGGCTCGGGCCGTTCAATATATATAATTTCATACGCTTTCAAAGTCCTTTTTAATCATTTGCGCGACCTCCTCCACGCTCCCCGCCCCGTCGATGCGGCGGTCTGCGGTGGCACAATAGCGGTCGTATCGTTCCTCGTATCTGCGGCGGATCATGTCGGCGCTGCTTGCCAGGGGTCTGTCCTCGGTCGGCATCAGCAATTGAAGCGGACGGTCGAGAAAATAGATCCGCCCGTTGCGGCGAAGCTGATCGACGTTTTCATCGCGTAAAATCGCGCCGCCGCCAGTTGCCAGCACAATGCCGTTCTTTTGTGCCAGATGCTCGCGCAGAACGCGGGCCTCAAGGTCACGAAACGCGCCCTCGCCCTCTTTCTCAAAGATTTCCGGAATCGTGCAGCCTGCCGCCTTCACAATTTCCTCGTCAAGGTCGAAAAATGCACGCCCCAACCGATCGGCAAGGCGTTTGCCGACCGTGCTCTTGCCCGATGCGGGCATACCCATGAGCACGATATTCTCCTTTTGGCAAAGGATCTTGTGATAAACGCAATCGCAAACACCTGTGTCGTAGGTGCAATCCAAAAAAATCTCGGACGCGCGCACCGCTTGTGCGACAAGCATGTAAAGCCCGCCCTCGGCACGGATCCCGCGCTTTTGGGCATCTAAAATCAGCTGCGGACGCAGCGGATTGTAGATGGCATCGATCACGCCCTCAAGGTTTGCAAACGCATCTATTGCCACGGGGGTAGCGTCGGGGCTTGGGTACATGCCGCAGGGGGTGGTGTTGATGATAATCTCAACGTCGGCGTGCCTCTCGTAAAGCGTTTCGTACGTGATCGCGCCCTCGCGCGCCGTACGGCTGACGCGAAGGATCTCCCGTGCCCCCATGGCACGCGCTACGGCTACCGCCGTGCGTGACGTGCCGCCCGTGCCGAGCACGGCAACCTTTTTGCCCGATAGCTCCACACCGACACGGCGAATCAGATCGCTCATGCCGAAGAAATCGGTGTTATATCCATACAGCTGCCCCTCGCGCTGAACGATGGTATTGACAGCACCGATGCTTTTTGCCTGCTCACTTTGCCAGCACAGATGTGGGATCACGTCCTCCTTATACGGAATGGTAACGTTGATCGCCCAAAAATCCCGTGCCGCCATGAACGCATCCAGCTCCTCGCGCGCGACCTCACGGATCTCGTAAGGGTTGGAAGCGAGCGAATTGTGGATCTCAGCCGAAAAGCTATGCTTCAGATGCTCTCCGATACAACCGTATTTCATGTGGGCCTCCTATGGGTAAAGGTAAATTATGCTTTTAAAAAATCCGTTCCGTAGCGCAAAGCCAACAGATCGCAAAGCGCCAAGGCCGTGACGCTATCCACGACGACGCGCGCACGGTGGATGATGGCAGGATCGTGTCTGCCCTGCAGGGTCAGGAGCGCGTTTTTGCGCGTTTCCAGATCCACGCTTTCCTGCTCACGGAAAATGGAGGGCGTCGGCTTGACCGCACAGCGGAACACTACGGGCATGCCGTTGGTAATGCCACCGTTGATGCCGCCGTTGTGGTTGGTGGTGGTTACGATCTGCCCCTCTTGATTGACGCGCAGGCCGTCGTTTGCCGTGCTGCCGCGCATCTCTGTCAGCGCAAAGCCGTCACCGAACTCCACGCCCTTAATGCCGGGAATGCTGAACAGCGCGTGCGACAAAACGCTTTCCACGCTGTCAAACCAAGGCTCTCCCACACCTGCGGGAAGACCCGAGACGGCGGTCTCCAGAACACCGCCAACGCTGTCCCCCTCACGCGCCGCATCCTCGATCGCCTCGCGCATCTGCACGGCGGCGTTGGGATCCAGCACGGGGAACGCAAGGTCACCAAGCGTTTCCAAATCGCTTTCAAGATGCTCGAACGCGCGGTCACAAATCGAGGACAGACGGGAAATATGCGTACCGACAAGAATCCCGTTGTCACGCAAAGCGGAGATCGCAATCGCGCCCGCGGCAACCAATGCCGCCGTAATGCGACCCGAAAAATGTCCGCCGCCGCGATAGTCCTGATATCCGTGATATTTACATTCCGCCGTATAATCGGCGTGCCCGGGGCGTGGAAGCCCCTTGTTATAGTCCTTACTGCGCGTGTTGGTATTGGGGATCAGGATACAGAGCGGCGTGCCCGTCGTTTTTCCCTCAAACACACCGCTGACGATGCGGAACTCGTCCGCCTCGACACGCGCGGTTGAGATCTTGCCCTGTGGGCGACGCAAAGAAAGCTGATGACGGATAAAATCCTCGTCTACGGCAATTCCCGGTGCCAGTCCGTCAAGAACCGCGCCGATCTCCTCGCCGTGGCTCTCGCCAAACAGCGTGATCGCAACGCTTTGTCCGAAGGTGTTCTTCATCACACGCTCCCCTCTCCCAAGGTCGAACGGATCTTCCTTTGCCATTCGTCCAAGGGCATTTTGGAAATTTCAAAATGGCCGACCCGATCGACGTATACGACCGAGATCGCCTTGCCGTCACACTTTTTGTCGTGCGCGGCGATGGATAGCATTTTTTCAAGGTCTCCGCGGATCACGGTGGGAAGCCCCAAGGCCGCAAGCACGGGGATCAGGCGCGCGCGCACCTCGTCCGAGCACATGGGAAGCATACCGAGCGCCACACATTCGCCGTGATAAAGCCCGTGCAGCTCCTCCGCGCCCTCAATACCGTGTCCGAGCGTGTGCCCGAAGTTGAGCACACGGCGCAGTCCCGTTTCCTTTTCGTCCTCCTCGACCACCGCCTTTTTGATGCGCAGCGAGCGCTCGATCACGGTGTCGATCTCGCTCTCACCCGCGCCGCGCTCGAAAATTTCAAAGAGCACCGGATCGGACGTGAGTGACATTTTGACCGCCTCGGCAAGTCCGTTTGCGATCTGGCGTCGCGGAAGCGTTCCGAGTACCTCGGGGTCGACAATGACCGCTTTCGGCTGATAGAACGCGCCCACAATGTTCTTGACGCTGTCCAGATTGATCGCCACCTTGCCGCCGATCGAGGAATCGACCTGCGAGAGCACGGTGGTGGGAATATTGTAAAAATCAATGCCGCGCATGTAGGACGCCGCCGCAAAGCCTGACAGATCGCCCACCACGCCGCCGCCAACCGCAACGACGCAATCGCTTCTGGTAAATCCCTTTTCCATCAGCACTCTGCAAAGCGTTTCAAGGGTGGTAAAGTTCTTGCTCCCCTCCCCCTCTGCCACGGTCACAATATGCGCCTCGGCACACTGACGCGCCACGGTGCGTGCGTATTCGGCGGGCACGCCCTCGTCGGTTACGATCAGAACGCGGCGGTTGAGAGAGAGCAATTCGCCCGCACGCAAAAGCGCGCCGCGCTCAATATGAATATCATAGCCGCCTCCCGGCAGATTCATATGTAATACCATGTTCTCTCTCCTTTTCCTGTTTTATGACTTATGATCCAGATAGTAGGTTCCCGCAAGCTTCAGCTTGTCACAGAAGAAGCGCAGCTCGCGCATCATCCACTCTCCCGCCTCGGTATATACGTCCCCCTCGGCCTCTACGTAAAAGTAATACTGCCAGAGCAGCTCCTTCATGGGACGACTGCGCAGGGTTCTCATGTTAAAGCCAAAGCGACCGATGACGTCCATAGCCTTTGCAAGAGCGCCCGCCTCGTTTTTAACGGTGAAGAGCAGAATAAAATGCTCTCCCATGCGTTTGGAATGTCTGCGACTCTCCACACGCGTAAACGCGCCAAAGCGCGTGGTGTTGCTGCGGCTTTCGTTGACGTTCTTTTCCAGAACCTCAAGACCAACGATCTCCGCCGCCTCCTCGCTGGCAATCGCCGCCACTGCGGGATCATTTCTGTCCGCTACGTAGCGTGCCGCCAAAGCGGTATTGGAATATTCGATGGTTCCCCAGCCCTGTCGGCGCAGGTACTCCGCGCACTGCCCCAGCGCCTGCGGATGACTGACCACCTCGCGGATCTGTTCCTTTTTCGTTCCGGGCACGACCAAAAGATCGTGCGTTACGGCAAGATCCATGATCTCGCTGACGTAGAGCGAGCCCGAGAACATCAGATCCGTTACCTGCCCCACCTCGCCGTTATAGCTGTTTTCCAAGGGAAGGACCGCAACGTCGCATTCTCCCTTTTCCACCGCGCGGTAGGCCGACTTGAAGTCACCGTACGCCACGCGCTGTGCCATGGGATACATCTTACCCGCGGCAATGTGCGCAAACGCGCCCTCTGTGCCGCAGTACGCCACACGCATGCCCTCCAACAGGCGGGACTGATACGCGCGCGAGATCGCCATGTTATTGCGGATAAAGTTTACGTAATATTCTCGCAGCGTTTCGTCCTCGATAAGGCGTGCGTTGTTCTGCACCACCGTTTCCTCCCGTTCGGGGTCAAGGATCGGCAACGCGTGCTCCTTTTTATACTGTGCCACCTGTTCGGCAGCCCTCATGCGGCGGACAAACAGCTCCGCCATGGCGGCGTCCACCTCGTTGATCTCTTTGCGTGCCTCGTCAAGAAGCGTTTGCTCCTCGTCGCGGGGCTCCTTGGAAAACGGATTCATTGCTTTCACCTCTTAATACCGTAAGACTCTGCCAATTTCTTGAACGCGGGCAGAGAGCGCTCGATCTGCTCGGTGGTCACGCAATAGGAAATACGCACAAAGCCGGGACAGCCAAAGCTGTCGGACGCCACCAACAAAAGCTCAAATTCCTTTGCTCTCTCGCAGAATGCGTTTGCGTCCTCCTCCAGCGCCTTGACGAACAGATAAAACGCGCCGTCGGGCTTGACGGGCTCGTAGCCATAGGACTTAAGCGCATCGTAAAGCAGCGTGCGATTGGTATCATATACCGTCAGATCCGCGGTTACACCCAGCACCGACGGGATCATGTACTGGAACAGTGCCGGTGCGCACACAAAGCCAAGCGCGCGCCCCGCACCGCAAACCGCCTGATAGACCGCTATGGCCTTCCGCACCTTGGGCGAGACGAGAATGTAGCCGATGCGCTCACCGGGGAGAGACACGGACTTACTGAAGGAATAGCAAACCAGCGTATTGTCGTAATAGTTGGGCAGATACGGAACCTTGACGCCGCCGTACACCAGCTCGCGATAAGGCTCGTCCGCGATGAGATAAATATCGGTTCCGTAGGCCTTCTCCGCCTCGGACAGCGTCTGTGCGAGCGAGCGCACGCTCTCCTCGGTCAGAACGGCTCCCGTGGGGTTGTTGGGAGAGTTGACGATGATGGCACGCGTTTTTTCGGTGATTGCCGCCTTGAGAGCCGTAATATCGGGCTGGAAGGTCTTGGTGTCACAGAGCACGGGAACGACTACAGCGCCCGTACGCTCGACAAACACGCGGTACTCGGGGAAAAAGGGGGCTAACAGAATGACCTCGTCACCGGGGTTGAGAACGGCCGTGAGAGACACTGTGAGCGACGCTGCCGCGCCGACGGTGAGATAGATCAGGTCGGGATCGGCCTCGGCTCCCTCGGTACGAGTGACGTACTCCGCGATCGCGCGACGAACGCCCGCATCTCCCTGCGCGCTGGTATACCCGTGAAGCGACACGGGATCCTTTTCGTCCAGAAGGCGCTTGAGCGTATCTCCCACCGCGTCGGGTGCGGGGACGCTGGGGTTACCCAGGCTGAAATCGAACACGTTTTCATCTCCGATCTCTGCCTTTCTTTTCTTTCCGTATTCAAACAATTCACGGATCACGGAGCGACGCGCACCGAGATCTCTCATTTTCTCGTTTACCATAATTACCTCTATATAAAGAAAAAATATAAAATATTATACACCCATCAAAATGCCGTGTCAAGGGCTTTTTCGCAAAAAAACGCTTTTTTTCATATATCATAAGGACAAAATAAGGCAATCCACACTCTAAAAAGTGTGAATTGCCTGTATTTTTTATGCAAAATATTTCTTCAGATACTGCCCCGTGTAGGATTCGGGGATTTGCGCGATCTCTTCGGGGGTGCCCGTTGCCACGACCGTGCCGCCGCCCTCTCCTCCCTCGGGTCCGAGGTCGATCACGTGGTCGGCACACTTGATCACATCGAGATTATGCTCGATGACAAGCACAGTGTTGCCCGCGGCGCACAAGCGCTGGAGCATCTCTAAAAGCTTTGCCACGTCTGCGCTGTGAAGCCCCGTCGTGGGCTCATCCAAAATATAGAACGTTCTGCCCGTCGCGCGCTTGGAAAGCTCGGTGGCCAGCTTGACACGCTGCGCTTCTCCGCCCGAGATCGTTGTGGCGGGCTGACCGATCTTGATATAGCCCAGCCCCACGTCGTAAAGCGTTTGCAGCTTGCGCTGAATGGCGGGAAGCCCATCAAAGAAGTGAAGCCCCTCCTCAACGGTCATGTCCAGCACCTCGTAGATATTTTTCCCCTTATACTGCACGTCCAGCGTGTCACGGTTGTAGCGTTTTCCCTTACAAACGTCACAGGTAACGTACACGTCGGGCAAAAAGTGCATTTCGATCTTTTTCACGCCGTCTCCCTCACATGCCTCGCATCTGCCGCCCTTGACGTTAAAGGAGAATCGTCCCGGGCCAAAGCCCTTGGCCTTTGCGTCCTTTGTCTGCGCAAATAACGAGCGTATATCGGTAAACAGACCCGTATAGGTTGCGGGGTTGGAGCTCGGCATACGCCCGATGGGGCTTTGGTCTATGGCAATGACCTTGTCAAGATGCTCAAGACCCTCGATCGCGTCGTGCTTACCGGGATAGGTGATGGCGCGGTTAAGCTGTTCGGCAAGGACGGGATAGAGAACGCCGTTGACGAGCGAGGATTTCCCCGAGCCTGACACGCCCGTGACGCACACGAATTTTCCGAGTGGGATCTCCACGTTGACGTTTTTGAGGTTGTTCTGCCGCGCGCCCAGCACACGGAGAAAATTACCGTTGCCCGCGCGCCGCTCCTTCGGGATCGCGATGCGCGCTTTGCCGGACAGATACGCGCCCGTGATGGACACGGGATTTGCCATGATCTCGGCAGGCGTTCCCGCCGCTACGATCCGCCCGCCGTGCATGCCCGCGCCGGGGCCGATATCAAGGATATAGTCGGCATTTTCCATGGTTTCCTCGTCGTGCTCGACCACGATAACCGTGTTACCAAGATCACGCAGGCGCTTAAGCGTTGCAATCAGCTTTGTGTTGTCGCGCTGATGCAGTCCAATGCTCGGCTCGTCCAGAATATACAAGACTCCCACGAGCGACGAGCCGATCTGCGTGGCAAGCCGTATGCGCTGTGCCTCACCGCCCGAAAGCGTTCCCGCCTTGCGCGAGAGCGTCAGATAATTAAGACCTACGCTGACAAGGAAGCCAAGGCGTGCGCGGATCTCCTTTAGGATCTCTGCGGCGATCTGCGATTCCATCTCGGTCAGCGTCAGGTTATTAACAAAATTCAACGCGTTTTCGATGGACATGCTGCAAAATTCGTGGATATTGATCCCTCCTACGGTGACCGAGAGCGAGGTTGGACAGAGGCGCTGACCGTCACATTCGGGGCACGGTGCCTCCTCGATAAACTGGTTGTAATACTCGTTGCCGTACATCTTCATACGGTTTTCGATCATGGGAACGAGACCGTCGAATTTGGTAAGCTGGTGATGATCCTCCTTGCCGAACCAACGGTGTACCTCGTATTTTTCATCCCCCGTTCCGTAAAGAAGCATGCGGTACTGCTCCTCGGTAAAATCCTCAACGGGTGTATCCATGGTAAAGCCAAAGCGCTTTCCTACCGCCGCAAAGAGCGGACCGTTCCAGCTCTCCTCCTCCAGCGTTTTGAAGCCGTTGACCGCAATCGCCCCCTCGGACAGTGAGAGCTTTTTGTTGGGAATCAAACGCTCAACCGCGATACGCTGCAAATCTCCCAATCCCGCGCAATGCGGGCAGGCACCCGTGGGATTGTTGAAGGAAAACATGCGCGGCTCAAGCTCACCAAATGAAATGCCGTGCTCCTCGCAGGCATAGTTTTGCGAAAACTCCAATTCGCGCGCCTCTCCCTCGCGCGGCACCGTGACAACGGTCAAGTGCCCCTCCGCCGCACCCAGCGCGTTCTCAACCGAATCCGACAGACGCGCTTCGATTCCCTCGCGCATGACAAGGCGATCCACCACGATGTCGATGCTGTGCTTTTTGTTCTTATCCAGCTTAATCTCCTCGGAAAGATCGTACATATTTCCGTCCACGCGCACACGCACGTATCCGCGTTTTTTGGCATCCGCAAGCACCTTTTCGTGCATCCCCTTCTGGGCTCTGACGACGGGAGCAAGCACCATGAATCGCTCTCCCTCGGGGAAGGTCATGATGCGGTCGATGATCTGGTCGGTCGTCTGCTGACGGATCTCCTTGTGGCAGATCGGGCAATGCGGTACTCCCACACGCGCGTACAAAAGGCGCAGATAGTCGTAAATTTCCGTGACCGTTCCAACCGTGGAGCGTGGGTTGCGTGAGGTGGTCTTTTGGTCGATGGAGATCGCGGGAGAGAGCCCCTCGATCGAATCCAGATCGGGCTTGTCCAGCTGCCCCAAAAACATACGCGCATAGGATGAAAGCGACTCGACGAAGCGTCGGTGCCCCTCGGCATAGATCGTATCAAACGCCAACGAGGATTTGCCCGAGCCCGAGAGGCCCGTGAGGATCACAAGCTGATCCCGCGGGATCTCCACGTCGATATTTTTCAGGTTGTGTACCCGCACACCGCGGATCGAAATTTTGTTGGGCATAAAGAACTCCTGTTCTGTATCAGTATAGATTTAACGGTGCCGCGGGGCGTCGATTTTGCCCTCACGCAGCTTTTTGATCTCGTCGCGTAAAAATGCTGCCTTTTCGAACTCAAGATGCTGGGCAGCCTTTTTCATCTCAACCGTCATTTCGGCAATCAGCTTCTCGCGCTCGGTCCGGGTCAGCTTTCGGTCGGTCAGCTTTGCCTTGCCGCGCGGGCGCTTTTCGTCGGGCGCGGCGATCTCGATCACGTCACGCACCGCCTTGACGACGGTCTTGGGAGTGATTCCGTTTTCCCTGTTATAGGCGTCCTGAATCGCACGGCGGCGATTGGTCTCGACGATCGCGCCGCGCATCGAACGCGTAACGGTATCGGCGTACATAATGACCTTCCCTTCGGCGTTTCGCGCCGCACGTCCGATCGTTTGGATCAAGGATCGCTCCGCGCGCAAAAAGCCCTCCTTATCCGCGTCAAGAATGGCCACAAGGGACACCTCGGGGATATCCAAGCCCTCGCGTAAGAGGTTGATGCCGACCAGCACGTCAAAGACACCGAGGCGCAGGTCGCGAATGATCTCCATGCGCTCCATCGTCTCCACGTTGAAGTGGATATAGCGCACCTTGATACCGTTGCTTTCAAAGTATTCGGTCAGGTCCTCCGCCATCTTTTTGGTGAGCGTTGTGACCAGAACACGCTCGTTTTTTGCAGCACGTGTGCGAATTTCGCCCATCAGGTCGTCCACCTGCCCCTCGATCGGGCGCACCTCAACCTCGGGATCCAAAAGCCCCGTGGGACGGATGATCTGCTCGACCACGCGCTCGGTGTGCTCGTTTTCGTAGTCGCCCGGAGTGGCGCTGACGAATACGACCTGATTCATGCTTTCCTCGAATTCGGGAAAATAAAGTGGGCGGTTATCATAGGCGGACGGTAGGCGGAAGCCGTAATCTACCAGATTCTTTTTTCTCGCCGTATCACCGCCGCTCATACCGCGCACCTGCGGCACCGTGACGTGCGATTCGTCGATAAACATGATATAATCCTCGGGGAAATAATCGAGCAGCGTAAAGGGCGTCGCGCCCTTTTCTCTGCCCGCCAGCACGCGGGAATAGTTCTCCACGCCCGAGCAGAAGCCGATCTCGCGCAGCATTTCGATATCGTATTTGACGCGCTCACGGATGCGTTGCGCCTCAATGAGCTTGTTTTCTGATTCAAAAAACGCGGCACGCTCGTGCATTTCACGCTCGATCTCGGCAAGCGCCGCCTCGCGCTTTTCATCCGACACGGCATAGTGCGTGGCGGGATAAATGGAGGCATAGGACAGCACGCGCTTAAGCTCTCCCGTGACGATGTTGATCTCGGATACGCGGTCGATCTCATCTCCGAAAAACTCTACGCGCAGAGCGCTGTCATTCATGTTTGCGGGAATGATCTCCACCGTGTCACCGTTGACGCGAAAGGCGTCGCGCACAAGGGACATATCGTTGCGCGTATAGCTGTTTGCCACCAGCTTGCGAATAAAAATATCACGGCTGATCTGCATACCCGGGCGCACGGAAAGCACCAGTCCTTTGTATTCGCTCGGGTCGCCGAGGGAATAAATGCAGGAAACGGAGGCGACAATGATGACGTCGCGCCGTTCAAAAAGCGCACTTGTGGCACTGTGTCGCAAGCGGTCGATCTCGTCATTGACAAGCGCGTCCTTTTCGATATACATATCCTTCCCCGGGATATACGCCTCGGGCTGATAGTAGTCGTAATAGGAGACAAAATATTCCACCGCAGCATCGGGAAAGAATTCCCTCATCTCGGTGCAAACCTGTGCCGCCAGTGTTTTGTTGGGCTCAAGAATCAGCGTAGGGCGGTTCACGCGCTGAATGACGTTCGCCATGGTAAAGGTCTTACCCGAGCCCGTAACGCCAAGCAGCGTCTGCATTTTTTCGCCCTGTAGGATCCCCTCGCAGAGCTGCGCGATCGCCTCTGGCTGGTCTCCAGTGGGGGTGTATTCACTTTTGAGCACAAAGGGCTTGTTTTCCATCCGCGCGCCTCCTTTCACAAGCATTGAAAGCCTATTATGCTTATTATACCACAAAGGATTTTACAAGTAAACCCCATTTTTCATTTTTTGCCGACCGCTTTTTTACTTTTTGCGGCGCGTGTGAAAAAGATCCGCTTAAGAAAAGCACTTTTTTTCAAAAAACTATGGAAATCTAAAATAAAATATGCTATAATAGTGTAATAATGTGAAAATGTTTGAAAAAATGCCCCTTGAAAGGATCTTGCAATGCCCTCTTACATTGAAAAAGCCGAATCCGTAACGCTTCCCGTCATCGCTTTGCGCGGAACCGTTGCGTTTCCGATGATCACCGTTAATTTTGAAGCCTCCGACGATGAGGCCGCCGCAGCCGCCAAGTCCGCGGCAGCAGGCACGTCCTTCCTCTTTCTGACCGCCTTCCGCGACGGTGAGGATGAGAACACCGAGGAGGAGTTCCCCTTTTATCACGTTGGTACGGTCGTTCGTATCAAGCAAATGATCCGCACGCCCGAGGGCTCGACCCGCATCATTGCGGAGGGCCTGGTACGCGCAACTGTCACGCGATATCGCAAAAACGGACTGTTTACCGAGGCGGAGCTTGTATGCAAGCACATTGAGCTCTCCGAAAACGGAGGCGTACGCGGTGAGGCCACTGTGCGCGAAATGCTTGCCACGGTCGAGCGCAATCTGCACTTCCTCCCCGCCAACACCGAGGACCTGATGGGTGCCTTGCGCCACATGAAGGACCCCGGCACGCTTGCCGATTTTATTGCCGCCAACATCCTGATCCGTCCGCTTGACAAGCAAGCGGTATTGGAGTGCTTTGACCCCCTCAAGCGCGCGGAAATTCTCCTTGAGATCCTTGAGGAGGAGGCCGTTGTAATGGAGGAGGAGGCATTGATCCGCCGCCGTGTCAACGCGCGCATGAACCGCAATCAAAAGGAATACTACCTGCGCGAGCAGATCAAGGTCATTCAGGAGGAGCTTGGGGAAGGCGACGACGTTGCCGAATTTGCCGAGCGCATCCGCGAAGCAAAGCTTCCAGCCGAGGTAGAAGCCAAGCTCAACAAGGAAAACGACCGCCTTTCCAAAACGCCCTTCGGCTCTGCCGAGGCTACCGTTCTTGCCAATTACCTTGACACCTGCCTTTCGATCCCGTGGGGTAAGAAAACTCGCGATCGCATCAGCTTTGCCGCCGTTCAAAAGGTGCTTGATGCCGATCACTATGGGCTTGAAAAGGTCAAGGAGCGCATCGTTGAATATATCGCCGCAAAGCAGCTCAATCCCGATCTGAACAACCAGATCCTTGGCCTTGTGGGCCCTCCCGGTGTGGGAAAAACCTCGATCGCGTCCTCCATCGCGCGTGCCATAAACCGCAAATACGTGCGCGTGTCTCTTGGCGGTGTGCGTGATGAGGCAGACATCCGCGGACACAGAAAGACCTATATCGGAGCGATGCCCGGCAGAATCATTTCCGCCGTGACGCAGGCAGAGGTCTGCAATCCCCTGATTTTGCTTGACGAGATCGACAAGCTCTCGCGCGACTCGCACGGCGACCCGACCTCGGCACTCCTTGAGGTGCTGGACGGCGAGCAGAACAAGACCTTCCGCGATCACTTTGTGGAAATGCCCTTTGATCTGTCCGACTGTATGTTTATCGCAACTGCGAACACGCTTGACAGCGTCCCCCTCCCCTTGCTTGACCGTATGGAGATCATCGAGCTCTCCTCCTATACCAAGCGTGAAAAGCTGGAGATCGCCAAGGCGCACCTGATCCCGAAGCAATTAAAGCGTCACGGAATTGACAAAAAGATGCTCCGCATCAGCGACGACGCGCTGATCGAGCTGATCGACTATTACACCCGCGAAGCGGGCGTGCGCAAATTGGAGCGCACGATCGCGTCTCTGTGCCGCAAATCAAGCAAGCAGCTTCTCAAAAAGGACTGCAAGCCCATTAAGATCACGCAAAAGAACGTCAAGGAATACCTTGGCGCACGTAAGCTTTTGCCAGAGCTCATTGAGGGCGAGGACGAGATCGGTTGCGTCAACGGTCTGGCGTACACCGAGCTTGGCGGAAGTCTGCTCAAGGTCGAGGTTGCCGTGCTTGAAGGCACGGGCAAGATCGAGACTACGGGCTCTCTTGGCGACGTGATCAAGGAATCCGCGCAGATCGCGGTCAGCTACGTCCGCTCGATCGCCGCGGAATACGGCATTCCCACCGATTTTTACAAGGCCAAGGATATTCATATCCATTTCCCAGAGGGTGCGGTCCCGAAGGACGGTCCCTCTGCGGGCGTAACCATCGTCACAGCTCTTGTCAGCGCGCTGACGGGGTGTCGCGTGCGTCATGATATTGCCATGACGGGCGAGATCAGCCTGCGCGGGCACGTGCTGGCGATCGGCGGACTTCGCGAAAAGACCATGGCGGCGTACAGCGCGGGGGCGAAAACCGTATTGATCCCCGTGGACAACGAGCGCGATCTTGAGGAGCTTGACCCCATGGCGCGTGAAAACCTGCAAATCATTCCCTGCCGCCATGCGAAAGACGTGCTTTCCCATGCGCTTCTACCCGCCAAAAATGATAAGATCACGGAAAAAAGCACGGATGCCGTTGCCGCATCCAAGTTCATTCCCACAAGCGTGGGACAGGGCAACCCGTTGCGCTTTTCCGATAACTGAAAGGAGCCTTTATGGCACTCAATCTCAACCAAGTCAATCTGCGCATCAGCGCGGGGCTGCCGAAGCAATTTCCTACCGATGCCATGGTGCAGATCGCCTTTTCGGGGCGCTCCAACGTCGGTAAAAGCTCGCTGATCAATTCGCTCCTCGGGCGCAAATCCTTGGCACGCGTCAGCGCGTCGCCCGGAAAAACAATTACGATCAATTTTTACGACGTGGATAAAAAGCTCTTTCTCGTAGACCTGCCCGGCTACGGCTTTGCCAAGCGCGCGCCCACCGATAAGGCGCAATGGTCGGCGCTGACTGATGGGTATTTTACGAAGAACCCCAACATTGACCTGTTAAAGCTGGTCATTCAGCTTGTGGACAGCCGCGTGGGGCCGACGAAGGACGACGAAATGATGCTTTCCTTCCTGCGTCAGGCGCAAATCCCCTTTTTGGTGGTGGCAACCAAAGCGGATAAACTCAACGCAACCGAACGCAAAAAATCCGAGGAGGTGTTGCGCAATCACCCCGATATTCCCGCAGACACACCGATCATTTTCTATTCCTCGCTTAAAAACGAGGGAAAGGCCGAGCTGTGGAACCGAATCTACGACTACACCGGCTTGAACTGATACGAAAGTGAGATTTTTTGAATGTTACTCTCTTCCCTTTTGAACGGCTTCAATCTTGAAGCCTTTTTGACCGAGCTTTTGCTCACCCTCCCCATCATTATGCTCGCACTTTCCGCACACGAGGCGGCGCACGGCTTTGTGGCGTGGAAATGCGGCGACCCGACCGCATATAACATGGGGCGTATTACGCTCAACCCCTTCAAGCATTTTGATCCCATCGGATTTCTTTGCATGATGCTCATCGGCTACGGCTGGGCTAAGCCCGTGCCGATCAACACGCGCAATTTCCGCGACCCCAAAAAGGGCATGGCGCTCTCCGCTTTGGCGGGGCCTATGATGAACCTGATCTTAGGACTTGTCAGCGCGCTGCTCTGCGGATTCGTCCATGCATGGACACTCTACCTGGCATATTCGGGCGCGGGCGCGTTTGCCGTTCGCTGCGCGGAGCTGCTCGTGCTTCTTTTGAAATTGAGCGCTCTTTACAATTTCCTGTTTATGGCGTTCAACCTTATCCCCGTTCCTCCCTTTGACGGCTCGCGTATTTTCCTTGTATTCCTGCCGCCAAGAACCTATTTTGCCATTATGCGTTACGAAAGACAGATCATGATCGGGCTTCTTCTCGCCCTGATGGTCTCCTCTAACCTGTTCGGCTTTTCGCCCTTTTCATGGATCGCCGGCAAAATGACATACGGAATCGCCAACCCCGTTGCGCAGTTCTTCTTTAACAACGTCTTTCTCGACAAATTGCTCTGATACAATCCCGACAGAAAGGATCACGTTCCCACATGGAAGCAGTCACTTACAGACTGGATCAGTTCGAGGGGCCTCTTGACCTACTTTTGATGCTGATTCAGAAAAACAAAGTGAATATCGTAGACATTCCCATCTCTCTCATTTGCGACCAATACCTTGAATATATCAAGGCGGCCGAGGACATGGATATGGAGGTCGCGGGCGAGTTTATCGTTATGGCGAGCGAACTGATGCTGATCAAGAGCCGCATGCTCCTGCCAAAGGCTACCGAGGACGAAAAGGACCCGCGCGCCGAGCTGGCGGATGCCCTGTTGCGTTATCAGCAGGCAAAGCAGGCGGTGGAAAAAATGAAGCCGCTTTACCAGCTTTACAGCGGACGCATGGTCAAGGATACCGACGAAATTTCGGTGGACACCTCGTACGTGGCGGATCAGCAGGTCACAAGCCTTTGCGCCGCCGTGCGCCGCATCATTGCCGCAAACGAGAGCAGACCGAAGGCGGAAAAGCAGACCTTTGCCCCCCTTGTTGCAAAGCCCATTATTCCCGTCGATGTCAAGATCGTAGGAATTTTACATCACATGTCGCGCAGACGCGATACCTCAATGGAGGAGCTGTTACACGATGCAGTTTCCCTCTCCGACATGATCGCGATCTTCCTCGGTATTCTGGAGTTGATCAAGGTTCGTAAGATCCTCATCGACGAGGATCCCGATTCCTACACCGTGATCCACGGCGTGGGCACGCGATTTGTGGTCAACGAAACGCCTCCCGACGAGGAGGAGCTGACGAAGGCCTACACGCCCGGTACCGACAACGACGAGCCCATTCCCCTGTCCTCAAAGGCCGAGATGCACCGCGAGCAACGCCGCATCATCCGCGAGCAAAAGCTGGCGGAAAAGAAGCGCTTGCGCGCCGAGGAGCGCGCGCGCCGCGCCGAAGAACGCAGACGCGCCCAGGAAGCGGCGCAGGATGAGCTTTTGTCGGCAGACGTTCTGCCCGAGGACGACAGCGATTTGGAGGCCGAGGCAAAGGTTGCCCAGATGCTGGACGATCAGCTTTCCCTGGATGACGAGGATATTCTCGACGACATCGGCCTTGACATGAACGAGATCATCCGTTCCATGGCGCAAAAGGCGCAGGAGCTGCCCGACTAACCCTTGATTAAACAGGAGATATTATATTATGGAAGAAAAGAAAGAAGCACTCCCCTATCTTGAGCCCTTGACGACCGCTCAAGAGATCGAGCAGGCGATCGAGGCGATCCTCTACGCCGCAGGATATCCCATGCGCTACGACAAGCTGGCCGAGGTCCTCAACCTGACCGTTAAGGACGTTAAGACCATGGTCAAGGAGATGGCAAAGCATTTTGAGGAGGATAGCACCCATCACGGTGTTCAGCTACTCCTCTACCCCACCACCTGTCAGCTTTCAACCAAGGAAAAATACGCGTCCTACGTTCGTGAGGCGCTTGGTATCCGCCGCGGAGGAAACCTTTCCGCGTCCTCTATGGAGGTACTGGCGGTTGTGGCATACAATCAGCCCGTCACCCGCTCCTACGTAGATCTGGTGCGCGGTGTTGACAGCTCCTACGCGGTCAACTCGTTGCTTGATAAAGGCCTGATCGAGGCGGCGGGACGCCTGGACGCGCCCGGACGTCCTATGCTTTACGTCACCACCGACAAGTTCCTGCGCGTGTTTGGACTCAACGCCCTTGACGAGCTCCCCGAAACCGAGGCGCTCAGCGTGGCGGCCGCTCAGGCGGAGCCCGCAGCAACCGAAAACACCGATCCCGATCAGTTGACCATTGAAAACATCGTAGAGGTCGCGCCCAAGGATTACACCGATCCCGTAGACACGGAGGAGACCGACGTGATCTTTGAGGATGGCACCGCGGGTGCGGACACAAAGGAGGAAACGCTTTGATCGTGCTTTGGATCCTTTTGGCGGTCCTTTTGGCGATCCTTGCCTGTCTGCTTCTTCTGATTCTGTTCGGCGGCGTGCAGATCCGCATCATTTGCCAAGAAAAGCTGCGCGTTGTGGCGGGCGTTTGGTTCTTGCGATTTACGCTTGTGTCCGATGAGAAAAAGAAGAAAAAAGAGCAAAAAAAGCAGCGTCTCTCTGATTGCAAGGACCCCGAGCGAGCGCTGCGGCGAGAGCTGAAGCGGCGACAAAAAGCGGCTAAAAAGGCAGAGAAAAAGCGTTTGAAGGCTCAAAAGAAGGCAGAAAAAAAGGCCGCTCGCAAGAGTCGGCACGCCGCAAGCGGCAAAAAGGCCCCCTCTCCCAATCTAAAAGAAAATTTGGATATGATCCTGGCGCTCTTGAAAAAGCTTTATGAAAGAACGCATGGAAGGGTCAAGCTCCGCGTGCGCCGCATGCACATTCTCGTCGGCACGGACGATGCCGCCAAAACGGCGATCACCTACGGCGTGATTCTGCAAAGCGCCTCCTATATCCTCAACTTTATTGAAAATCATTTCACCCACATCGCATACCGCGAGGGAGATATCAGCATATCCCCCGACTACGTTTCGGGGCATATGAGCGCAGACATCGACATTGCGGCATCCATCAAGGTCCGCCACGCGCTTCGCTTAGGGATCGCCATGCTCATGGCCTACTTCAAGGAAAGCCGCGCGGCAAAGCAAAAAGCCTTGCTCCGTACGTTGAACACCCCCGACAAGGCACCTGAACGTGAAAAATAACAAACTCACATAAACGAAAGGAACATCATTATGGAAAACGAATCTTCTATCAAGGGTATTATCAGCGACGCGCTCAGCCAAGTACGCACGATTATGGACGCTGACACCGTTGTAGGGAAACAGATTATGACCCCCTCCGGAACGGTCATCATTCCGATCTCCAAGGTCTCCATGGGCTTTGCGTCGGGTGGTTTGGATCTTCCCAAGAAGGGCGACAGCACCGCGTCCAAGAGCTTTGGCGGTGGCGGCGGAACCGGTGTTTCGGTTGATCCCATCGGCTTTTTGGTGGTCGCAACCGACGGCACCGTGAGCATGCTCCCCATGACGAGCGAAAAGCCCACCACCATTGAAAAGGTTGCAGACCTGATCAACGGCGCCCCCGACCTGATCGAGCGCATCAAGAACGTCATCAGCGGCGTGCACCCCAAAAAGGCGAACGACGAGAAGGACGCAGAGGCCGAGGAGGTCTACAACGCGGCGCTCGCACAGGAAATTGCCGCCGCGGAGGAGCTGGAGGCTGACGCTGTGTACGTTGACGGCAAAAAGATCAAGCACGGCAAGATTTCCGAAAAAACGCTGGAGACCGGCGAAATCAAATAACTCCCCATGGTATAAAATACACTCCGGAAAAATATACATGAACCAACCGTATTTTTCCGGAGGGTATTCTTATGTCTGCAAAAAATAAAGCGTTGGGTTATCTCTTGACCGTGTGCATTCTGGCGGTGCTGATTCCCCTGCCCACCCGAGCGCATGCAGAGGAACGCTCGCTTTCGGTTTCCGCGCAAAGCGCGATTCTGATAGAGGCTGAAAGCGGTGACGTGGTCTATGCCAAAAACGCAGACACGCCCCTACCCATGGCAAGCACGACCAAGCTGATGACGGCGCTGGTCGCGCTGTCTCTCGCCGCCCCCAAGACTGTCATCCGTACGGATGCGCGCGCCGTTGGAGTGGAGGGCTCGTCGATCTATTTGGTCGAGGGCGAGGAGCTGACGCTGGAGCAGCTGCTTTATGCGCTCCTTTTGGAATCCGCAAACGATGCCGCCGCGTCGATCGCGATCGGTCTTTCGGGAAGCGTTGAGGCGTTTTCCGACGAAATGAACCGCATGGCGCGCAAAATGGGGCTGACCAACACGCATTTTACCAATCCGCACGGGCTGGACGACGAGGCGCACTACACCACCGCGCGAGAGCTTGCGATCATTGCGCGCGCGGCGCTTGAAAACGAGCTGATCCGCACCGTTGTTTCCACCTATAAGGCCACGATTCCGCACGCCTCCCTTGAAACGGGGCGACTTTTGGTCAACCACAACAAGCTTTTGCGTACCTACGAGGGCTGCATTGGCATGAAAACGGGATACACCAAGAGAAGCGGACGGAGTCTGGTATCCGCCGCCGAGCGCGACGGAGTGCGCCTGATCGCAGTCACGATCAACGCGCCCGACGACTGGCGCGATCACACCGCGATGCTGGATCACGGCTTTTCCCTGTACCAAAGCGTGGTGCTGTGTGAAAAAGGTGCTCTTCAATATTCTTTGCCGCTTGTGGGCGGTATTAAAAAGTCCGTAATGCTTACAAACACCGACGCGGTACGCCTGACGCTCCCCATAACAGCAGGCGAGATCACGCAGGTCGTGGAATGCCGCCGCTTTGAATACGCGCCCGTCCTCAAGGGCGGTGTATACGGTTACGTGCACTATCGGTGCGACACGGACGGAGATGGAAAGCCGGAAACGGTGGCTTCCGTTCCGTTGTATGCGCAATCCTCGGTCAAGCGCCCTGCCAAACGCAGCTTTTGGGCGCGGCTGAAGGATTTTCTGATCCATCTATTTTCATAAAAGGAGGTCGCGTATGCGGCTGCAAAAATTCTTTTCGGACGCGGGCGTCCTCTCACGCCGCGCCGCAGAGGCCGAGATCGCCGCGGGGCGTATCAAGGTCAACGGCGCGGTGGCACAGATCGGTGACAGCGTGGACCCCGAGACCGATATCGTGGAATACAAGGGCAAACGAATTATACCCCGCACGGACAAGCCGCGCCACTATATTATGCTTCACAAGCCCCGCGGCTACGTGACTACCGCGCACGACGAAAAGGGGCGTCGTACCGTGACCGACCTCGTTCGCGCGGTCGGCTCGCGGCTCTACCCCGTCGGCCGCCTTGACATGGACTCGGAGGGGCTTTTGCTTCTGACCGACGACGGTGAATTTGCCAATCATCTGACGCATCCGCGCCACGAGATCCCCAAAATCTATCACGTCACGCTTTCCAAAAATCCGTCGGACGAGCAGGTTTGGGCACTCGCGCAGCCGATGATCCTTGACGGCTACACGCTCCAACCCGTGAGAGTCATCCCCCTCTCCCCCGACACGCTGGAAATGCATTTGTACGAGGGCAGAAACCGCCAGATCCGCCGCATGTGCGAAGCGGTTGGGCTTCGCGTGGCCCGTTTGCGGCGTGTGGCGATCGGAAAGCTCACCTTGGGAGAGCTCCCCTCGGGCAAATGGCGCGAGCTGACGCCCGACGAGGTTGCATACCTCATGACATCACAAGATAAGGAAGGAAACTGAAATGCTGGAAGTATTACCGATTCAATCCAAGGAGGAGCAGGAGGCGCTCTGCGCCCGTTGCGGCATCCCCTATCGCGTGGAAACGCTGGCTTACCGTGCGCTTGTGGACGGTGAATTGCGTGGGGTCTGCCAGTTCACGCTGGGTGCCGAGGGCGGGCGGATCGTGGATTTTGCGTCCGCGCCCGATGCTTATGAATTCGAACCCATGTTCGTTATGGGGCGCGCCGCGCTCAACTTTATCGACCTTTGCGGCGTTCACCGTGCGTTTTTTGATGCAGAATGCGACAACGAGATGCTCATCCGCGCCATCGGCTTCCGCAAAAACGAGAACGGCAGGCACGAAATGGATCTGACAGATTTCTTCAAAGAGCCCTGCAAACACGCACACGACGAATAATTTCGTCATTTTGGTAAATATTACCAATTTTTACCACATAAGTTTGGGAACTATTTTTGCTTCCCGATACTTGCAAAATCTTCCAAAATATGGTAAAATATTCCTGTCAAGAAAAATACTGCCATATCAAAGGAGATTTTATTTATGGAATACAGCACGAAAATTCTGATTGCTGATGAAAGTCTTGCAGGCCGCACGGCTTTGCGCGATGGGCTTCTGCGCGCGGGATACCGCAACGTAGAGGAGGCCTCCAACGGTGAGGATGCGGTGATGAAGATCTCGCACACGCACCCCGACGTGGTGCTGCTCGACGTTTGGCTCTCCAAGCTTGACGGCATCGGCGTTCTGCGCACCTGCCGCTCGATGGATTGGGGTACTGACAAGGCACCCGCGTTTATCATGATGTCCTCGGCATCCAGCCAAAGTATTTTTGTTCAGGCAACCGAGGCGGGCGCGGAGTTGTGCTTGCTCAAGCCTGTTAACGTCGGCAGTCTTGCGGAGCACATTCAAAGTATTACGGCGCGCCGTGGGCGCGATATTCCCGCGTCTGCGATGCAAGCGGTGGAAAAAGGCCCCGACATTGAGTCGCAGGTCACGCAGATCATTCACCAGATCGGCGTTCCAGCGCACATCAAGGGGTATCAGTATCTGCGTACGGCAATTCTTCTCACGATCAAGGATTCGGACATTATCAACAGTGTGACAAAGGTGCTCTACCCTTCCGTTGCAAAGAAGTACGCAACGACCACAAGCCGTGTCGAGCGCGCCATCCGTCACGCGATTGAGGTGGCTTGGGATCGCGGTGACGTGGATACGCTCAACTCCTATTTTGGGTACACGATCCAAAACAACCGCGGAAAGCCTACCAATTCGGAATTTATCGCGATGATCGCGGATAACTTACGGTTGAAGTATAAGTTATATTGAGGAAGAAATATGTGGAGAGGGGGACTTCTTGAAAGAAGTCCCCCTCTCCACACCTCTCCCCCCAAGAACTTTTACCACAGCAAGAGAGGCGCGCGCACGTCTTTACAACGTGCGCGCCTCTCTTGTGCGCTATCGCGCATTTGGGGGAAGTTATTGGGAAACTATAGATTCCCGAAAGAACGCAACTAAATGATCCTTCACGCCTTGAGCCGCATAAATAGTTGCCAGCATTAAAAAATCAGTATCAACATTTGAAAAGTCTATATCGTACCCATACGCACGAATCAAGTGCACAAAAAATAACCGTTGTGTTCTGCCGTTTCCCTCTCGAAAAGGATGCAACATATTTAAGTCATGGTACAATTCGGCAATCCGCTCTGCGAACAAATCAAAACTTATTTTCTTCAAATATCCGTTTTTAATCTTATCCAAACATGCCGCGCCCAATTTTTCGATTTTTTCAGCATTCACAAATCGCGTGCCTTTTTTGGAAAGATTGACCGTTCGCACCTGTCCCGCCCATTCATAAACATCCTCAAAAAGAAAACGATGAATCCGTTTATAGTGCTCAAAATCAAAATCTCCCATCAAAGGAGTTTGGTCAAGCATACTCGCTTTTGCATAACTGATGTCTGCTTCAAGCTGTTGCAATAGTTTTTCATCCTTAACGCCCAGCTTATTGATCAAACACAATGTCCCCGGATAACAATTATCACCCGATGCCTCAATACTATAACTCACGTGCGTATCAACCTTGCCTTTACCTTTGACAAATACTCATCAAATGTAATTTCGTTATTCAAAAGCTGAAAGCAAAGCGCCTTGCTTTCCTCGGAAACAAAAAGGTTTTCCATATTTAAAGATGCTTCTGCGTTTTTCATAGTTCTCATAATTTGCCCTGAATGTTCCATAAAAACCTCCATTCAATCATCTTCAACTTTAGTATAACACATCCCAACAAAAATTGCAATATTTTCGAACAAGTTTTTAAAATTTCGCTATGATTATTTCTCAACATTATTGTTTTGATTATTTTTCTATTTTTTCTTTACAAACGCAAAAAAATGTGCTACAATGGGATTACCAAAGAGATTTGGCAACAATCGGAGTTTGCGTTTTTCGGTGTACCTTCGGTTGGCGCATTTTTTTGTTTTGGGAGGTATACATGTTCAAAAAAACATCGTCTTTCATTTTGCTAATATCACTAATCACCATGGGGCTACTTTCGTGCAACAATAAAAGTCCAACAGAAAGCCAGTCTAAAAATCCGAATACTAACCATGCAATTTCCACCGAATTTCTTTTCTACCCTTTATCTGACACAACATACGGTGTATCAATGAGTGAATCTCAACGTTATGTACAAAAGTTAACAATCCCTGCGTCATACAACGGTTTTGACGTGGTCGAAATTCTGCCAAACGGTTTTAGTGGTGCAACCAGATTACAAACAGTTATTATTGAAAAAGGCATCACAACAATTGGGCACGATGCGTTCAATTCTTGCGATATAATACAAATCGAAATTCCACAAAGTGTAACAACTATCGGTTCTTCAGCATTTTATGGTTGTGAAAACCTTATCTCCATCATGATTCCCAACAGCATAAAAACAATCGGTCATTCGGCTTTTAACGCAACAAATCTAACCGACGTTTACTATGGTGGAACCGCCGAGGACTGGAACTGTATTTCCATAACAGCTGAGTACAACTATGTTCTTATGAAGGCAAACATTTATTTTTACAGCATGACCGCTCCCACGATTACGGGCAACTATTGGCATTATGTAGACGGTGTTCCCACGCCGTGGTAATATTTTTGCGCGAGGCAGTTCCCTGCCTCGCGCTTTTTTTGAAAAAGTTTTCTATATTATCATAAAAAATTCGAAAAAGCTCTTTACAAACGGGAAAAAGTGTGGTATAATACCACTGTATGACGTTCGCACGGTTTTCGGATACGAGGCTGTTTAGCAGCACTTCACCCACCGAATGCTGAGCGTACGCCAAAATAATAAGAAAGGTGAAAAGAACAATGCAGAAAGAAGAAAAGCTCAGCCTGATCGAGCAGTACGCTACTCACGAGGGCGACACGGGTTCTCCCGAGGTTCAGATCGCTATTCTCTCCAGCCGCATCGCTAACCTGACCGAGCACCTGAAGTCCAACAAGAAGGACTTCCACAGCCGCCGCGGTCTGCAGAAGATGATCGGCCACAGAAGAAACCTTCTGAACTACCTGCAGAAGGTTGACATCGAGCGTTACCGCGCGATCGTCAGCAAGCTGGGTCTGAGAAAGTAAGAACAACGTTGGGAGTGGAGAGCAGCGGCATTCTGTCACTGCCCTCACTCCCTGTTGTTTTTTCTCGGCTCTACCCATCAAAAACCTATTTCTTGCGGTCGATTAGCAGTTAACGATGTGCCGGAGTATCCGGCTCCGACCTATCGTTAAGTGCTAAACCTCCGTAAGAAAAAACAAATTCTAAAAATATGGAGGAATGAAAAAAATGAACATCACCAAAAGTGAACCGATGAATTTCAAGAACTACAAGGTGTTCAAGTACACCTACGCGGGCAGACCGCTCGTGATCGAAACGGGTAAGATGGCGGGACTGGCAAACGGCTCCGTTCTCTGCCGCTACGGCGACACCGCAGTTCTCTGCTGCGCTACCGCTTCCGAAAAGCCCCGCGACGGCATCGACTTCCTGCCCCTCTCCGTTGACTTTGACGAGAGAATGTATGCGGCAGGCAAGATCCCCGGCGGTTATCTCAAGCGCGAGGGGAAGCCCAGCGAAAAGGCAGTACTCACCTCCCGTGTCATCGACCGCCCCATTCGCCCCCTGTTCCCCAAGGACCTGCGCAACGACGTGGCTCTGACCCTCGTTGTTATGTCCGTTGACCCCGATTGCTCCCCCGAGATCACCGCAATGATCGGTGCTTCCACCGCTCTTGCAATCTCCGATATTCCGTGGAACGGCCCTATCGGCGGCGCATTCATGGGCTTGGTGGACGGTGAGATCGTTCTCAACCCCACCGCTGAGCAAATGAAGAAGAGCGACCTGCAGCTGACCGTTGCAGCGTCCATGAACAAGGTCGTTATGATCGAGGCAGGCGCTAACCAGGTTGACGACGACACGATGTACAACGCGATCATGAAGGCACACGAGGAGATCAAGGATCTGCTCGGCTTCATCAACGGCATCATCGACGAGATCGGCAAACCCAAGTTCGAGTATCCCTCTTGCGAGCTTGACCACGATATGTTCGACGAGATCTTCGCGTTCTGCGAAAAGGACGTTATGGAAGCGCTCGACACCGACGACAAGAACGTTCGCGATGCGAAGATGGTTCCCGTTAAGGACGCGATCCTCGCACAGTTCTCCGAAAAGTACCCCGAGCTTCCCACGATGATGGAAGAGCTCGTTTACAAGATCCAGAAGAAGATCGTTCGTCGCTGGCTCCTGGTTGACAAGAAGCGCGTGGACGGCAGAAGCATGGATCAGATCAGACCCCTTGGCAGTGAGGTTGGCGTTCTGCCCCGCACGCACGGCTCGGGTCTGTTCACCAGAGGCCAGACGCAGGTTTTGACCGTTGCAACCCTTGGTACCCTCTCCGAGGCTCAGATGCTCGACGGTATCGACAGCGAGACCTCCAAGAGATATATGCACCACTACAACATGCCCGGCTTCTCCACCGGTGAAGCAAAGCCCGTCAGAAGCCCCGGACGCCGCGAGATCGGTCACGGTGCGCTCGCTGAGCGTTCTCTCGTTCCCGTCCTTCCCTCCGAGGAGGAATTCCCCTACGCGATCCGTTTGGTTTCCGACGTCGTTTCCTCGAACGGCTCGACCTCGCAGGGCTCCGTTTGCGGCTCGACGCTCGCGCTCATGGACGCAGGTGTTCCGATCAAGGCTCCCGTTGCAGGTATCTCCTGCGGTCTGATTACCGCTGAGGACGGCTCTTGGGATACCATGATTGACATTCAGGGTCTTGAGGACTTCTATGGCGACATGGACTTCAAGGTTGCAGGTACGCATCAGGGTATCACCTCCATTCAGATGGACCTCAAGATCGACGGTCTGACGCCCGAGATCATTAAGAAGGCGCTCGAAATGACCCACGCAGGTCGTGATTATATCATCGACGAGGTCATTCTCAAGGCAATTCCCGCTCCTCGCGCAGAGGTTTCCAAGTATGCTCCCAAGATGACCACCATGAAGATCGACCCCGACAAGATCCGCGAGGTCATCGGTAAGGGCGGCTCCGTGATCCAGAAGATCGTTGCCGTTACCGGTGCCAAGGTCGACATCGAGGACGACGGCACGATCCGCATTGCCGCTATCAACAGCGGGCAGGCAGAGGCCGCAAAGGCTTGCATCGACGCGATCGTATTTGAGCCCGTTGTCGGCGCTGTTTACACGGGTACCGTTACGGGCATCAAAGAATTCGGCTGCTTCGTTGAATACGCTCCCGGCAAGGAAGGCATGGTTCACATCTCCAAGATCGCTCCTCGCAGAATTGAAAAGGTTGAGGATGTGCCCAAGCTTCGCGACGTCGTTAAGGTAAAATATATCGGACTTGACAAGAAGGGCCGTATGGACTTCTCCATCAAGGACGCTCTCGAGGGCTGATTGACGGTCCATCTCATGAAAGGAGTAACACAACATGGGAAAAAGCACTAAAACACCTCGTAGCTTTAACACGATCCGCCGTACCCAAACCAAGGAACGTGCGAAACGCGGTCAGCTGAGCCGTGTTGTGTTACTTGCCATGATGGGAGTAATCGCACTGATCCTGATCTCGCTCCTGGTTCTCGGTGTTTGCGCGATTGCAAATGCAATTGCCAACCGTCCCAAGGCAGACGATCCAAACGATCTCCCCTCCTCCGGCGGATTTAACGTGCGATACGACGAATATTATGCCGCGCGCTATGAGGACACGCAAAAGGGCCCCATGATCATCGTCAATGGGGATCATCGCTATGAGCTGTTTGATTACGAAAACGGCAATACGCTGATCAACGGCAAGGTAACGCTGGTCAATATGCGCAACAATCGCTCCGAGCTCAACGGTCAGAACCCTTATCAGGTAGGCTCCGGTGAGCAGATGGAAAAGACCGCGTTTGAGGCGTTTGATAAAATGATGATTGACTATCTCGATTATTCGGGAGATCAGAAGGTCTCGATCGGTCTTGCCAACGCTTACCGCACCTACGATGAGCAGGCGGGCAAGAGCGCACCGCAGGGATATTCCGACCACCACACGGGCTATTGCGTTGCCATGACGGTCTCGACCACCAATGTCGGCATCTCCGAGGCTCAGCATGCGTGGATCTTCAACAACGCGCACAAGTACGGATTTGTGATGCGCTACCCCGATGAAAAATCCTCGATCACGGGGGTTGATACGGGATATGAGTATTGCTTCCGTTACGTAGGCGTCGCGCACGCAACCTATATGAAGTCGCATGACTATTGCCTTGAGGAATACGTTGAGGTTTTAAAGCAGAACCACACGATCAACAATCCCCTTCGCACCAAGGACGCAAGCGGACGCTCTTATGACGTTTACTACGTCCCCGCGGTGTCCGATCAAACGACGTTGACGAACTTCCTGGTTCCCAGCAACTATCAGTACACCGTGTCCGGTGATAACTGTGGCGGATTTATCGTAACCGTTGATTTGAGCAAAAAAGCATAATTGAAGCCTTGACTGCATACCCTATCAATAACGATAACGGAGGAACGAACATGGAAAACGAAAAGATGAACGAGCTCGAAGAAATCGTAGAAGAAGCTACTTGTGAGTGCGTTGAGGATTGCGTTGAAGAAATTGAGGAGTGCGTAGAGGCTGCCGAAGAGGCTGTTGAAACCGCGGCACAGAAGATGGCGCGCAAGTGTCAGGAAGCAAAGAATGCTTGCTGTGGCTCGGTTGCGCGTGTAGCACGCGTGCTTAAGGAAAGCAACTACAACCCTTATATCAAGCAGACCCGCACCTACAAGCTGGAAATCTACCGCAATTGCAACGAGGAAGAGCCGATTGATTCTTACGAAGCAACCGACGTCAAAAGCTTCTCCGCTTGCGCTCTGGCAGTTGCTACGGCAGCTACCGCCGCGCTTGTGATCGCTACCAAGTGCATTGCAAAAAAGCTGATTAAATAAAAAGTATACAAAAATCCCGTCAAAGCAGATTGCTTTGACGGGATTTTTTTAGAAGTTCATGCGATAGTGCTTCACGCGGTGCCACAAAACGATAAACGCCTGCAGCGGAACACCGACCAAAAACAAGGGCCAGATGTGCGCGCCAAACAGCACGAAAATGTGTAGGTAAAACGCCGTGATGGCGCCCCACGCAAAGAGCGAATAGGTGATGATCCGCCCGATCCAGTTGATCGTGCCCTTGAGCATTTTGGCGATCAGGATGCAGGTTGCGGGAACGGCCCAGACAAAGGTGATCCAATATCCGCGCTGAAAGATCGTCATAAAGGTCGCAAAAATAACCGTTGCAAAGAGCCACACCGCGCTACACATCAGAATGCAAAGCCAAATGCGGTAGCCCGTATCGGTCGTTCTTTGCGGCTTGATCTCCTCGACCGAAAAATCCGAATTGACCAGATCGTTCATGCTCACGCCGTAAAACTCGCACAACGCATACAGCACGTTGATGTCGGGTAACGTGTCACCGCGTTCCCAGCGGCAAACCGCCTTATCCGAATAATTGAACTGCTCGGCAAGCTCGGCTTGCGTCAGCCCCTTCTCTTTTCTCAGCGTTGCCAAATTTTGCGCAACGACCGATTTAACATCCTTCATAAGTACATCTCTCTTTGGTACATTACGGCACCCGGCCGCTTTTTCTATATTGTAGCACATTTTCAGGCAAAAATCAAGCCTTTTTTGTCACTCTACTATTTGTAGAGTGACATTTCTACAGATTTTTAACCACCGAGAAAAAACGGGAGACCCCATATAGGAAATTAGGGGTTGCCAAAAAGGATTTTTTTTGGTATAATATAGACGTCAAAAACCGACACCAATCATTTTTTCAAGATCGACCCTATGACAAAACGCACATTCTACACTCAAAGCACAGAGAGGATTCCTAAATGAGCAACGTCATTCCGATTTTTTATGCTTGCGACGATAACTTCGTCAAATATATGATCGTGTCGCTCCGTTCGATGATCAAGCACGCGTCTCCCGACCGCCAATACCACATCTACGTTCTGCACACCAATATCTCTGACGAGATGAAGCAGAAAATGTATGATCTGCAAACCGAAAGCTTTGAGGTCACCTTTGAGGACGTTTCCTCTTACCTCGCGTCGATTGCCGACAAGCTTCCGATTCGCCATTACTATACCAAGACCACCTATTTCCGTCTGTTTATCGCGGAGATGTTCCCGCAATTCGATAAGGTCATTTATATCGACAGCGATACGATCCTGCGCGCAGATATTGCCGATTTTTACGACACCGACATTGGTGATGCATACCTTGGCGCTTGCCATGAGCAAGCAATGGTGCAGGTGGACGTATACGGCACCTATTGCGAGCGTGTGGTCGGTGTTTCCCGCCACAATTTCTTCAACGCGGGACACATTCTGATCAACTGCAAGCAATTCCGTGAAAAGCACGTGCTGGACAAATTCATCAAGGCGCTCGGTGAATACAATTTTGTCGTCACACAGGACGAGGACTATCTCAATCTGATCTGCAAGGATCACGTGTACTGGATTGACCAGCGCTGGAACACCGAGGCGACCGCAGGCATGGTCTACCCTTACGATCCCGCAACCGAGGCGTATTTGTTGCATTACATCATGGCAAATAAGCCGTGGCACCACGCCGACGCGATGTTCGGTGATATTTTCTGGGAATACGCGCGCGAGACCGTGGTGTTCGATGAACTGAACGCAGAGCTTGAAGGATATACCGACGAACAACGCGAGCGCGACCGCTTGTCGGGTGAAAATCTCTATCAGATGGCAATTGACGAGACAAACAAGGCCGATAACTATCAAAATCGGCTTGATGCCACCCGCCGCAAGGCAGACCGCGTAGCGGTGATCAAAAAAATCGAGGAATACGAGCGCGACGGCAAGTTTGACGTGGACGTAGAGGATGATCCGCCCACGAAGGTACTGATGCCCGACGAGATCGACTATCTGCGCCGCTCCCCCATCGCCAAGCTCCACACCTATATTTCCTACCTCAAAGCTAGAAAATTTCTCAAGATCATTCAGGAAAAGAAGCTGATGATCATCAAGGAAATCAAGGGTCTTGAAAACCTGCAAGGCCTTCAAGCGGGGGCCGTTTTGACCTGCAATCATTTCAATCCCTTTGACACCTTTGCGATCCACGAGGCGTTTTTACGCGCTGGTATCAAGAAAAAGAAGCTCTATCGCGTGATCCGCGAGGGCAACTACACCTCCTTCCCCGGCTTCTATGGGTATCTCATGCGCCACTTCTACACTCTGCCGCTTTCCTCAAACAAGGCGACCATGCTCAAGTTTACGAAGGCAACCGACAAGCTGCTCCGGGACGGCAATCTCGTTCTGATCTATCCCGAGCAGAGCATGTGGTGGAATTACCGCAAGCCAAAGCCGTTAAAGGAAGGTGCGTACCGCTTTGCCGCCAAGAACAACGTCCCCGTACTCCCCTGCTTTATCACGATGCAGGATTCGGACATTTTAGGGGATGACGGTTATCCGATTCAGGAATACACCATCCATATTGGAAAGCCGATCGAGCCCGACGCAAACGCGCACTACCGCGACAATATGCGTGCGATGATGGAGCAAAACGCTGCCGTTTGGAAAGAGATCTACGAAACGGCGTATTCCATGCCGCTTGTTTATACAACCAAGGAAAACTAAAAGGGGCTGAGTCATTCAGATGCAGAAGCCGTGATCGGGTTCTCGTCGCCGTACAAAGGTACGAAAGAGACCCCGAGCGCGGCTAAAAAACACACATTAAAATTGAAATTCGCAAGAATTTCTACCTTAAAAACCGCTTTTACTACCATTTTTCGATAGCAAAAGCGGTTTTCTTTTATTGAATTGTTTCGTGTGTTTTTGTTCTGCGCTGAATGAATCAGCCTCTTTATACCATTTGCTCAATGCGCTCGATAATATACTGCTCCATTTCCTTTTCATCGCGCCCAAGCGCCAATGCAAGCTCGGTGTAAAGGTAGCGCTTTGCGGTATCACAAAGCGAGCGCTCGGTTTCCGAAAGGCGTTGCGCGCGCCCCTCTACCGTCATGCGTCGGTAAACCGTTTTGATAATACGCACCCACTCTACGGGGGCGTGCGTACGCATCGCGTCCAGATATTTCGCGCGCAGCATCTTTGCGTTTGGCTCGTCGATCGCCTCCACAGAGGGGATCTGCTCGATCAGGCGCTCGGCGGCGGTACGGTCCAAAAGCTTGCGCAAAAAGACCTTGTCGTTGTCCACGGGAATGTACATCATGCCGTTGCGATCGTGCACCGATTGCATCACGTAATATTCGCGATCTGCGGGCATTCCGCTTAAGGGGGAGATCTGAATATCGGAAATTTTGCAG
>JAZRFD010000045.1:0-17894 GCA_045661185.1 Eubacteriales bacterium
GTGAGAACGGCGGGCATGGAGGTGCGTCGGAGGACGTAGAGTCCCGGGCGCACCTTTGTGCCACGGTTTGGAAGCCCTGTGGCCGCGCTGAGAGAAGCCATCATGTCCTCTCCCAGACGAGAGGCGGGGGAGGGGGCTTCATAAACGAAGGCCTCCACGCCGGTTGCGGTTGGGATGGAGGAGGCGTTTGTGTGGATGCTGATGAAGTAGTCTGCTCCCCACGCGTTGGCGTCCTGTACCCGCCGCTGCAGACTGGTGGTGTTGGAGCTGCCCAATTCCGTTTCTGGAGTGGGACGGGATTCCCGCACCTCAAAATCGGGGTTGGCTCGAAGCAGCTCCCCCAAGGTCTTGCCCACGCGATAGGTAATATCCTGCTCCCGCAGGCCGTTTCCCTCCGCACCCGCGTTGGGATTTTGGGGATTGTGTCCCTGATCGATATAAATTTTGGTTGCCATATGCACCTCCGAGAGAAGTTTTTGCCTTGCTTTCAGTATATGAAAGGTATGGATGAGGTGTTCTTGGAGGACATTTGGAAGGAGAATATCATGAGCTCTGTGAAGCATACGTCTGCAGATATTGAAAAAAATCGTGTGGAGGGTGGAACGCTTTATTTGGTGGCCACCCCCATCGGGAATTTGGCCGATCTTTCGGAGCGCGCCGTGAAGGTTTTGTCCGAGGTGGATTTTATTGCCGCCGAGGATACGCGAAATTCGATGCGTCTGCTCTCCTACCTCGGCATTTCCAAGCCGATGATCTCTTATTTTGAGCACAATAAGCGCGAACGCGGTGAGCAGATTGCCCAGCGGCTTGAAGCGGGTGAATCCTGCGCGCTGATCACCGATGCGGGCACGCCCGCGATCAGTGACCCCGGCGAGGATATGGTGGCGCTTTGTGCCGCGCGCGGTATTCCCGTGACCTCGATCCCGGGGCCCGTGGCATCCATCACCGCCTTGACTCTGTCGGGGCTTCCCACGGGACGCCTTACCTTTGAGGGCTTCCTTTCCACCAACAAATCCGAGCGACGCGCGCACCTTTCTTCCCTTATCGGTGAGAGCCGCACCATGCTCTTTCACGAAGCCCCCCACAAGCTTTGCACAACGCTTGCCGATCTTTCCGCGACCTTTGGAGCTGAGCGCCGCATTGCACTTTGCCGTGAATTGACCAAGCTCAACGAGGAGATTCAGCGCATGACGCTTGGCGAGGCAATCGCGCATTATGAATCCACCGCACCGCGCGGTGAATACGTTTTGGTGGTGGAAGGCAGGAAAAACGCTGTCTCCGAGGCGGCATTTTGGGAAGGCATGGGTATTCCCTCTCACGTGCAGCACTACATGGACGGCGGGATGAGCAAAATGGACGCCATCAAGCAGGCGGCGCGCGACCGCGGCGTGCCCAAAAACGAGGTTTATAAGGAAATGGTATAATCAATATCCCGCATTTGACAGTGAAAAACGCGGTGTAACCTAATAGCATGGAGGTGATTGTTGTGGGTAAGACAATACGTGATTACGTGGCGAGTGTTTTGAGTCCGCTTACTGAAAAGTTGATTCCTTTTCACCCACATTTAACATCATATGCATTTCCGCTTATCAGAATCGTCATTGCTATAGTATTGTTGGTGATACTGTTTTTTAGAGACACAATATTCCACATCACTATCACCAATTTGTATGTGGACATAATTGTTTTATGCATTGTAGGATTTTTGGCTGGAGTCCTCATTTTCAATATTCTTGTTTCTATCTTAGAACTATGCTACGTTTACAAAAACCGAAAAAAGGCAAAACACCATGCGCCTAATTGTAGTATAGATCAAACGATCGGAATGGATATAAATGAGATTATGGCGTTGGTTATCGAAAACGACATTATTGAAATCAAAATCAGTGTAAACAATGTTTTGATAACAATAGGCGCATCTTCCGATTATACGCTCACTGACGGCCGCTTTTTTGATAAGGAATATTATATCGAAGACGCGGTATATAAAACGCCAGAAGACTTCAGGAAGAAGTTAGAGAACTATGCTAACGAAGGTCAGGTGCTTGTTTTTGAAATTGACGGCATTAAAACGAGACCTCTAAAAAAGCACAACCGTCGTGACAAGCAATAATAAATATCCCCCCGTTATACGGGGGGTATTTATTGCTGAAAATGTGGTCTTGCGTCAGCCTCCCTCCGCGAGGGAGGTGGCATTTTCGCAAGAAAATGACGGAAGGAGTAAGCGGGCACAAAAGAATCTATACACCGCTTGAAGGTGCAAATTCACTGTTTCGCTTACTCCTTCCACCACTTCGCGGTCCCCCTCCCTCGCGGAGGGAGGCTCGTCGGTGCTTCGCCTTTAATGAAACGATTCAAGGACTATTGCAGGCGTTATTTCTTTTAGATTCTCGATTTTACAATTTCATCAATGTATTGGCAAACATCCAAAAAATTCTTATCAATTTGCTCATTTGTAAAACGAATAACCCTCAAACCATGCTCTTCCAATGTCTCTGTTCGCGCATTATCTGTATTGATCACCTTGAACGTGCGATGTTGTGAACCGTCGAGTTCAATGACCAATTTAGCCCTAAAGCAATAAAAATCAACAATAAAATTGCCGATTGCTTTTTGTCTTTGAAACGGAATTTCATACTTAGCCAAAAAATCATACCACAGATGATTTTCTTGCCGAGTAGAATTCTTTCGCAAATTTCTTGCTAAAACAATATTTTTCCCATTATACTTAAATGCCATTGCTTCCCCCACTTCAAAGCCGCTTCTTTTGTGACCTCTCCTCTACAATCCGTGCGTTCATGCGCGACACATCACTTGCCGTAGGCGTTGGAATCTGCGCAAACGGGAATGGGATTCCCATGTTTTCGTATTTGACGGTGCAAAGCTTTTTAAAGGGCAGAATTTCGAGCTTGTCGATGCAGGCGTGTGTTTTCATGACGTCGGAAAGGAACGCGGCGTTCTCCTCGGTGTCGTTCAGAGTTGGGATCAGCACCTGACGGAGCGTTGTTGGAATCCCCTTTTCATTCAAGTATTCCAAAAACGCAAGTGGGGGGTCGATCGAACAGCCCACGTGTGCGCGATAGAGCGCGTCGGTGGGATATTTGAGGTCCAAAAGAACGCGATCGGTGTGCTTCAACAGCTCCTTAACACGGTCATTCAGAACGCAGCCCGACGTATCAAGGCAGGTATTGATTCCCTTTTCGTGCGCCAGTGCAAAAAACGCGGTCGCAAATTCCGCTTGCAAAAGCGGCTCACCTCCCGACAGCGTCACGCCCCCCTCGTGCCCAAAATAGGCGCGGTAGCGCTCGGCACGCGCGATCAGCTCCCCCGCGGCTTGCTCCGTGCCGCCCGCCGTCTCCCACGTGTCGGGATTGTGGCAGCAACCACAACGCAAGGGGCACCCTTGGGTGAATACAACGAACCGGACACCCGGCCCGTCAAGCGTGCCGAGTGTCTGGATAGAATGTATGGATCCCTTTACGGATTCAAATTGCTTCATTAAAGCACCTCGTGGAAGGTACGGCTGATAACCTCTCTTTGCTGCTCGCGCGAGAGCTTATTAAAGTTGACCGCATAACCCGACACACGAATGGTAAGGTTCGGGTAATCCTCGGGGTTCTCGTATGCCTTCATCAAGGTCTCGCGGTTGAGGACGTTGACGTTGATGTGGTGCGCCTTCTTTGCGAAATAGCCGTCAAGGATCGACACGAGGTTGCTCACACGCTCCCCATCGTTGCGTCCGAGTGCCTCGGGCGTGATCGAGAAGGTGTTGGATACACCGTCGCGGCAGTCATCATAGCTGATCTTTGCCACCGAGTTGAGCGATGCCAAAGCGCCGTTCTCCTCTCTGTTGTGCATGGGGTTGGCACCCGGTGCAAATGCCGCGCCTGCGGCACGTCCGTCGGGAGTCGCGCCCGTGTGCTTGCCATACATGACGTTAGATGTAATGGTGAGCACCGAGAGCGTATGGATCGCATTGCGATAGGTGGGGGTCTTGCGCAGCTCGCTGATGACCTTGTGCGTCATATCCTTGGCAATGCTATCCACGCGGTCGTCGTCGTTTCCGTAGGTCGGGAACTTGCCCGTCGTCTCGAAATCGACGATATACCCTTCCTCGTCCTTAATGGGACGAACGCTTGCATATTTGATCGCGCTGAGCGAGTCGGTCAGAACCGACAGCCCCGCTACGCCAAACGCCATAAAGCGTTCAACGTTGGTATCGTGCAGCGCCATCTGCGTCTTTTCATACGCATATTTATCATGCATATAGTGAATGACGTTCATGGTATTGACGTAGAGACGCGAAAGCCATGCCAAATAGATATCAAGACGCTCCATAACCGCGTCAAACTCAAGGCGGTCGCCCTCCATCACGGACATCTGAGGCCCGATCTTCATTTTACTGGTAGCATCGTACCCGCCGTTGATCGCAATGAGCAACAGCTTTGCAAGATTACAACGCGCGCCGAAGAACTGCATCTGCTTGCCCACCTTCATAGCGGACACGCAGCACGCGATCGCGTAATCGTCTCCATAGAGCGGACGCATGACGTCGTCGTTTTCGTACTGAATGGAGTCGGTATCCACCGAGACCTTGGCGCAGAAGCGCTTAAAGCCATCGGGCAGATCGTTCGACCAAAGCACGGTGAGGTTCGGCTCGGGAGAGGAGCCCAGGGTATAGAGCGTATTGAGCATACGGAAGCTGTTTTTGGTAACCAGCGTTCTTCCGTCCTCGCCCATACCGCCGACTGCCTCGGTGATCCACATGGGGTCGCCGCCGAACAGCTCGTTATATTCGGGCGTGCGCAAATGGCGCGCCAGACGAAGCTTCATAACGAAGTCGTCCATCAGCTCCTGTGCACCCTTTTCGGTCAAGGTTCCGTTTGCAAGGTCGCGCTCAATGTAAATGTCAAAGAAGGTGCTCACGCGTCCAAGCGACATTGCCGCGCCGTTTTGCTCCTTGATAGCACCAAGGTATGCAAAATAGGTCCATTGGATCGCTTCTCTCGCGTTTTCCGCGGGACGGCTGATGTCGTAGCCGTACATAGCGGCCATCTCTTTAAGATATCCCAAAAAGGCGATCTGCCGGTAAAGCTCCTCGGACAGACGCATGGAATCCACGCTGAAGTCGCCCGCGCCGACCGCTTTTTTATCCTTTTTCTTCTGCTCGATCAAAGCGTCCACGCCGTACAGAGCCACGCGGCGGTAATCTCCGATGATTCTGCCGCGACCGTACGCGTCGGGAAGGCCCGTGATCACGTGGCTCTTTCTTGCCGCGCGCATTTCGTCGGTATAAGCGCGGAATACGCCGTCATTATGGGTGGTACGGAAGCGGAATTCCTTTTCCACCTTATCACTGAGCTGATATCCGTAGGCCGCGCAGGCGTTGCGCACCATGCGCATACCGCCAAAGGGGTTCACGCCGCGCCTCAGGGGACTGTCGGTCTGAAGTCCCACGATCAGCTCGTTTTCACGATCCACAAAGCCCGGGGCGTATGCAGTCAGGGAGGAAACGGTGTTGGTGTCAATATCCAACACGCCGCCTGCCGCGCGCTCCTTTGCAAAAAGCTCGCGGATCTTGCTCATTAAAAGACTTGTTCGTTCGGTAGCGCCTGACAAAAAGGAGGAATCCCCCTCGTATGCCTTGTAATTCAACTGAATGAAATTACGCACATTGATCTCATTTTGCCATTCGCCCGCTACAAATCCGTTCCAACATTTGTTTTCCATAGTCCTTCTCCTTTTCAACAAATTTGCCCAGACGGTCGGCATTTTTTTAACGCCTACATTTCCTTGCGGTGCTCCGCATTTCCGTCAGTTATGTAAGCTACTGATATTATACACCATTCGACAGCCGTTGTCAATAGAATTTAGAATTATTCTAAAAAACATTTCCAAAAAAAGAGAGGCATTTGCCTCTCCTTTTCAGTTCTTCATTTTTTTGTGGAATACGGTGATTGCCGCAGTCAAAAGCACCGCCGCCCACAGGCAAACGACAGCCAAATGCGTGCCGATATCTCCCCAATTCCCTTGCAGGGCCGCGCGTCCCAGATCAACGGCGTGTGCAAACGGCAGAACGCTTGCAAACGCGCGGAAGCCCTCCCCCACCAGCTCCAGGGAAAACCATGTGCCGCTGAGCCATGCGGAAAGATTGGTCAGGAGTGCCCCACAGATCGCGGTGGCGCTCTTTTCGCTCATGGCGCTGCCACACAGCAGCCCAATTCCAATATAAAGCGCCGCGACAGGTAAGAGACACAACAGCGCGGGGATCAGACGCCATGTGGGCTGAAGTCCTAAAACGACGGCCACCAAATAGGAGATCGCGCCCATAGCCTGTGCCATTGGCAACAGCGGCAGAACGTAGCCAAGGATAAAATCGCCCGCGCGTGTGGGCGTGGTAAACATCCGCCCCAAAACAAAGGTGGCGCGATCTCTGGCGATGAGCTGCGCGGAAAAGAGCGCGAGGAAAGAAAGCCCGAACACGGCAATGCCCGGGGTGAGCTCGTCAAGAGCAAACATTTGTACGGGGACGTTGCTCTGTATCGCGGTCAAAAGCAAGAGGAGCACCACGGGAAAGCCGATGCCAAACACGGCAGACAACGGGTCGCGTAAAATCTCCTTCGTCACGCGCCCGGCCCATACGAACGCTCTCATATCTCCACCTCCCCGCAAGACAAACGCACAAAAGCGTCCTCGAAACGATCCGCCGAGGCGCATGCGGTCAGCTCCTCCGCGCTTCCGCAAGCACGCAGCGCACCGTTTGCCATGATCGCGATGCGATCGGCAAGCGCCTCCGCCTCCTCAAGATAGTGCGTGGTCAGAATGATCGTGACCTTCCCTTTGAGTCCCTTGATAAAGCGCCACAGCTCGCGCCGCGCCAGCACGTCAAGCCCCAGCGTCGGCTCGTCCAAGAATAAGATCCTCGGCTCGGACACCAGCGCCATTGCAATGCTCAGCCGCCTCTGCCAGCCGCCCGAAAGGGTCTTGCTTTTCTTTCGCACGACCGTATCAAGGGAAAAGATTCGCGAAAGCTCGGCAATCTTCTCCTGCGTCCGCTTTTTCGATAAGCCGTGCAGACGCGCGACAAGCTCCAAATTTTCATAAACGCTGAGATTTGGTGCGGTTGCGCTCTCCTGCGGTGACATTCCGATCAAGGCCTTGACCGCGGTGGCATTGTGCGTAATGCTCTCTCCAAAAAGGCGGGCATCGCCGCCATCGGGAGCAGAAAGACAGGAGAGCATGCGGACGGTGGTGGTCTTGCCCGCTCCGTTGAGACCGAGAAGTGCCAACAATTCGCCCGCCTCCACCGTCAAGGAAAGATCGTTCACGGCGCACGTGTTGCCATATCGCTTGCAAAGCCCCGCTATTTCAATCGCGTGCATCCTGTTCCCTCCGCATCTCCATGATTTTTTGATTGATGCTTCTGGCGTCGGCGCGCATGGCTAAATAAGAGGTCAGCCACGAGATCACGTAGGTCAAAAGCAGATTGAGCGGGATCATCAGCAAGCGTGGGAGCGGATCGTGCCGAAAATAGCAGATCCACAAAAATGGCACGAAAAAGAGTGACGTGATACAAAAATGGATCAGACATTTGATGGGAAAGCTCCATTTTTCAAGCGCGAAAATGATCCCTGCCTCGGCAAACACCACGCCAACCAGCGCATACAGCAAAAATTGCACGAGAGCCGCAATCGTTTCGCTTGGAAAAAGCGGTGCAAAATGCGGCATCACGGCGTAAAATTCCCCGCCCCCCTCAAAAAAGGAAATGAGCAGCATGATCGCGTTTCCGATCACCGTTCCAATGCCGACACCGATCCAAAAACGGCCTAAAATATGATATTTCATCGCGTTCTCCTTTCTTATTGAGTTCGGCTATACCCCGAAAATATCCTTGATGCGCTTCATGTATCGGCGCGAGGTATAGGTTTTAACGTCGCCCTCCAGAATGACGCCAACCGTGCCCGTAAGCGAGACGTCAAGCCGTAATATCTTGCGCGCGTTGACAAGCTCGCACTTGGAAATGCGGACAAACCGATGCGGGTCCAGTCGCGCTTCCATTTCATACAGGCGTGAGCGCAGCACAAAGGTTCCCTCGTGGGTCTGGCAAAGCACGCGCTGCCCCTCGGCATACACGCGCAAAACGTCCTTTGGGTGCAACAGTTGAACACGGTCGTCGGTATATCCGTTGATCACGCCGAGATAGCTCCTCTCCAATTCGTCAAGGAGCGAATCAACGCGCTCGCTTTTCTCCGCCGCAATGACCGCAAGCCTTACGTCCTCCTCCGCGGGATCCTTGATAAATTCGATCTTCATTTCCTCACCGTCCTTTTTGATAGATTTATTATACCACAACCGCGCCAAAAAAGAAAGCCGCTTTTGACAAGCGGTCAAAAAGAAAAGACGAACGGCCAATGGGCTGTACTCTAAAGAACAGTTTTGAGAGTATATTACCTACCGGCAGAAAAAGCAGAAACCACAGATTGATTTTCTGTGGTTTTTGTGATATAATTAGGCGTGGGCACTTAGCCCTATGCGTTAGAAGGAGTCAGTGTGATAAATAAGAAGGATAAATAAGTATTTATAGGTGTATGTATTATGAGATATTTTGTTGACGAAGAAGAAAGAAAAGCATCTGGCAGTACATGCTATTTTGAGTTTCAAAAAGGAAGCCACAGAAACAAATATTGGCTTAAAGACTCCATTTGTATTCATGCTGACTTATTTGATGAGCTTTTGCTTTTTCGACTTTTTGCTGATTCTCTTGGTTATTTTGATTATTATGGTCCAACTAACGTAATCGAAAAAGAGCAGTGGTGCAAAATTATTGAAAAATCTAAAGAAAACGAGCACTGGAAACTTGTTGTTGAAGAACTGCAACCGTGGGTAGAAGAATGTTTTAACAATCATAAGTGCTTTACAATTTGCGGCATATAATTGCTTGGCAAATTCCATTTTGTCGAGAAATATCGAAGCGTCAAACAGCAAAAGCCTCCCTTGTGTAAAGGGAGGTGGCTCGCGCAAGCGAGACGGAGGGATTGTAAAAGGCAAAAATTTCGCGGGAACAATCCCTCAGCCGCCTTCGGCGGCAGCTCCCTTTGCACAAGGGAGCCTTTTTTGTTCATCTATGCCTTATCAATTTTCCTGACAAGCGCTGCTTTTGTAGACACAAAAGCAAAAATACGGCATATCCCTTTCGAGATATACCGTATCCTTGCAAAACCGCCCTTTAGAGCAAAGGGGTTGCTTTATGCTTTTTTCTTCTTGGAAAACAGTGAAAATTTAGATTCGGTGCCCTTGACAAGGCGCACGATGTTGTCCTTGTGTCGCACGATCACGAGCAGTGCAAGAATGGCCGTCAGCACGATAACCCTCCAATCGCGGTTACCAAGCAGAAGGAGCACGATAGGAGCGGTAAATGCAAAGGTCATGGACGCCAGCGACATATACTTGACGGTGAACAGAAGGATCAGAAAGATGCCGAAGCAGATCAGCCCCATGCGCCAATCCACGAACCAGATGCCCGACAGATACGCCAGCACCGCTTTGCCGCCCTTGAACCGATACCAAACGGGAAATACGTGCCCCAGCATGCAGCAAAGCAGCGTCAGGGCCGCTCCAAACTGCCCCGCGCCATAGAAATACTCCGCTAAAAGCTTTACCGTCAGTACGGGGATAATGGTTTTGAAAATATCAATCGACATAACCGCAAAGGTTGCGGGGCCGAACCCATGGATGCGCTTGAAATTGGTAAAACCGGGGTTGCCGCTTCCCTTGGTGCGAATGTCCTCGTGGTAAACAACACGCGAGAGGATGATTGCTCCGTTGATGCCGCCCAACAGATAAGCGACAAGCGCTGAAAGGCAAAGAAAAATAAGTTCAGGCATAAAAGAATCCTTTCGTTTTTTAATGCTTCAGAACGGCAAACAGGCTACGCAGACGGATCTTGACCGCTCCAAGGTTGGTGATCTCGTCGATCTTGATCTGCGTGTAGAGCTTGCCGTAGCTTTCGATGATCGCGCGCGTTTCGTCCGTGGTCACGGCATCCACACCGCACCCAAAGGAAACGAGCTGGACAAGGTCGATCTTCACGTCGCGACACTCGCCAACGTAGCGCGCCGCGTTGTAAAGGCGCGAATGATAGGTCCATTGGTTGAGCACCGTGGTCTGCATTGCCTCTGCCTTATGTGCCACCGCATCCTCGCTGACCACGATCGCGCCCATATCCGTAATCAAACGGTTGATACCGTGGTTGATCTCGGGATCCATATGATAGGGTCTGCCCGCAAGGACGATGACCTGTCTGTCCTCGCGCCGTGCGATCTCAAGGTATTCGTCCGCGCGGTCACGCACCGCCTGCATATAGGCGTGATACTCGCGGTATGCCGCCTCTGCCGCGCGCTTGACGTCCGCATCGGCGTATTCCAAGCCAAATTCCCGCATCATCTTAATGAAATACTTTCGGAACAGCTTGGGGTTATGGAGACCGATAAAGCCATTGATCAGGCGGGTTTCCTTTGGAAAACGCACGTTGTTTTTGATCACCGCGGGATAGTATGCCACAACGGGACAGTTATAATGATTCGAGCCCAGGGATTCGTCGAGATTGTAGGTCATGCTGGGATAGAACACCGCGTCCACGCCGCGCGCGAACAGATCCTCCATGTGACCGTGCAAAAGCTTTGCGGGATAGCACGCCGTATCAGAGGGGATGGTGTGCTGACCGTTTACGTACATACGGTGGTTGGATTCGCCCGACACCTCCACGTTGCAGCCAAGCTCTGTAAAGAGGGTATGCCAGAACGGGAGCAGCTCATACATATTCAAGCCCATCGGGATGCCGACCGTCATTTTCCCAGCCTCCCGCTCATTTTTGCGGTATTTGGAAAGCAGCTCGAGCTTGTAGTCGAACAGATCGTACCGCGTCTGCGCGTTTTTGGTCGCCAGCGGCTTTTCGCAACGGTTGCCCGCGATGTATTTTTCACCCGTGGAGAAGGTGTTGACCGTCAGGCGGCAGTGGTTGCTGCAGCCCTTGCAGGTGATCGCCTGCACCTCGTGGGTAAAGACGGAGAGGACTTTCGCGTCGATCAAAGCGCTCTTTGCTCCCGCCTCTGCCTTTGATTTTGCGTACAAGGCAGCGCCGTAAGCGCCCATGAGCCCTGCCACCGAGGGGCGGAGCACTTCTCTGCCCGTTTCCTGCTCAAACGCGCGCAGAACGGCATCGTTGAGGAACGTACCTCCCTGCACAACGATCTTCTGGCCGAGCTGCGCGGGATCGACGCAACGGATGACCTTATACAGCGCGTTTTTGACCACGCTGATCGACAGTCCCGCGGAAATATTTTCGATGGTGGCGCCATCCTTCTGCGCCTGCTTGACCGAGCTGTTCATAAACACAGTGCAACGGGAGCCGAGATCAACCGGTGTGTCCGCAAAGAGCGCCAGCTGTGCAAAATCCTTCATGGAATAACCAAGCACGCCCGCAAAGGTCTGCAGGAAGGAGCCGCAGCCCGAGGAGCAAGCCTGGTTGAGGAAGATGTTGTCGATCGCACCGTTTTTGATGCGGAAGCACTTGATGTCCTGCCCGCCGATGTCAAGAATGAAATCCACCTCGGGGCAAAAATGCTTTGCCGCAGTATAGTGCGCGATGGTCTCGACCACACCAAAGTCAACGTGGAAGGCGGAGCGAATGATCTGCTCGCCGTACCCCGTAACCGCCGCACCCGCTATGCGAATGTCGGGATAGTCGCGGTAAAGCTCCTCGAGGTATTTTTTGATGATCGGCACGGGATTTCCGCTGTTGGGGGTGTAGAGTGTGCGGAAAAGGTTGCCGTCCGCGTCACACAGCACCGCCTTGACGGTGGTGGAGCCCGCGTCGATTCCAAGGTACATCTCCTCGGTCGGCTCGCTCAACTCGCGCAGCCCTGCCGAATCCTGCTCGTGGCGCGCGACAAACGCCGCAAAGTCCTCACGGCTTGCAAAAAGCGGTGCACAGCCAAGATATCCGTGTGCCGAAGAATAATGCTCCGCGCGCTCGGCCAGCGAAATCAGATCCACGGGCTGTGAGCCCTCGGAATACGCCGCGCCGATTGCAACGAAATAGAGAGAATTCTCGGGGCAGGTGCCCGTAACCTTTAAAACGTCGTCAAAGGCCGTACGCAGATAAGAGAAGAAGGTTAAAGGGCCACCGAGATAAAGCACCTTGCCCTCGATCTGTCTTCCCTGCGCAAGCCCCGCCACGGTCTGGTTGACCACGGCGTAAAAAATGCTTGCCGCAATATCCTGTCGGCGCGCGCCCTGATTCAAAAGCGGCTGCACGTCGGATTTTGCAAACACGCCGCAGCGCGATGCGATCGTATAGATCTTTTCGCGCTCGTGCGCGATGACGTCCATCGCGTCGGGCGAAACGCTCATCAATTCCGCCATCTGGTCGATAAACGCGCCCGTACCACCCGCGCAGGTGCCGTTCATGCGTACCTCGAGCCCATCGGTCAGAAAGAGGATCTTTGCGTCCTCTCCGCCCAACTCAATGACCGCGTCGGTTTCGGGGAAGCGCTCCTTGACCGCCAAGCGTGTGGCGTACACCTCCTGCACAAAGGGCAGCCCCATGTCGGTCGCCATGCCCATGCCGGCAGAACCCGAGATCGAAAGGAGCATATCCTCGCTCGGGTATTTTGCGCTGATATTGCGCAACAGCTCTGCCATTTTTTCGGATATTCTGGATTTATGGCGCTCGTAGCTGCTATGAAGCAGCGCGCCGCCCTCGTCAAATACCACGCTTTTGATGGTCGTGGAGCCGATATCAATACCAAGTCTTTTCATCTCTCCACTCCTCACTTTTTCGCCTGCGCGATCTCGGCGTCCTTCGCCAGAGCCAGCATAAGCTTGATGCGGTTTTCCTGATTGACGTGCGAGGCGCCTGCGTCGTAGTCAATCGGGCAAATGTTGGCGTTGGGGTACATCTCACGCAAGGTTCGGACGGTTCCCTTTCCAACAATGTGGTTCGGTAAGCACCCGAAGGGCTGCGCGCAGATGACGCTGTTATAGCCCTTTTCGATCAGCTCTGCCGCCTCTGCGGGTAAGAGCCACCCCTCGCCCATTTTGACCCCTCGACCGATGACCTTGTCGCCCAAAGCACGAATGTGCCCAAAGGACGTGGGGGCGGAAAATTCGGGGAATTCCTCCAGCACCTTGTTAAAGGTGCGTTCAATACGGTCGGTCAGCTTCGTGCCAAACTTGGACGCAAACGCCGACTTGAAGCTTTTTCCGTACAGCTTATAGTCGTTTTGCTTGTTATCAAACATAAACTGGAAGAAGCCGAGAACCCCCGGCACCATGTACTCGCAATCCTGCGAATCCAAAAATTCCTCCAGGCCGTTATTTCCAAAGGGAGAATATTTGACGTAGATCTCACCCACGATGCCGACCTTGGTCTTTTTGACGTCCAGTCGCTCGATCTCGTGAAAATCCTTTGCCATATTGTAAAGATTTTTGCGGAATTGCTTGCCAAACAGCCCCTTGTTCTTGCGGAACTGTCGGTCGAGCTCGTCGTACCATTTTTCGATGACATGCTGCGTATCTCCCGCGTGTGCCTCGTACGGGCGCACCTGATTACGCAAAAGCATCAGCATGTCGCCGTACATAATGGCGACCATTGCCTTGGCGATCATCATGGGTGTGATACGGAAGCCGCTGGTTTTTTCCATGCCCGTGAAGCTGACCGAAATGACCGGCACGTAGTCCATTCCCATATTGTGAAGCGCTTTACGAAGAAGCCAGATGTAGTTGGACGCGCGACATCCGCCGCCCGTCTGGAACTGGATCAGCGCGCACTTGTGCGGGTCATATTCTCCCGACGTCAGGGCGTGCAGCTGCTGACCCGTCATGCAGATCGCGGGATAGCACATATCGTTGTGGATATACTCCAGTCCCTTATCAATAATGTGCTTGCCGCGCGTTTTTAAGACTACAAGATCGTACCCGTACATGTCAAAGATCTTTTTGATCAGCTCCATGTGGATCGGAAAGATATCGGGTGCCAATATCTTGTGTGTGGATTTCATTTCCTTGGTAAATTCCTGACGCGCAAACACGTGCGGTGATGCGGCGGGAGTGTTGGTTTTCTTCATAAAGTGAGCCCTTTCTAAACCCTCGAAAGGGCTGTTAAAAAACAGCCCGTCGGTTTATTCTGCTACCAGAATGTAATCGTATATATCCTGCCCACCGTCCGTCACGCAGACGTCGGCAAGAGGAGATTGCTTTTTAATATGTGCGCAAAGCGTCTCTGCGTCGCCCTCACACACGTCCTTGCCGCAGATCACGAGGATCAGCGAATGCGAGGACAGCTCCATGGTGTCAAGCGTGCGGCAGGCTACGTCCTCGCGGGACTGCCCCGCGGCGAGGATCACCTTACCCATAATACCGATGTAGTCTCCTTTTTTGACCGTGATACCGTTCATATCGGCGTCGCGAATGCTGCGCGAGACCTCGGCGGTCAGAACGCCGCTCATCGCGTCGTTCATCTCACGTTCGATTTCGTCAGCGTCGCCGCTGTCCAGATCCAGCATGGAAAGCACGGCGTATCCGTCCCCGATCGAGTGGGTGGGAATCACACGCACCTCACTTCCGCGATAGATCTGTGCCGCCTGACGCGCCGCCAAAAGGACGTTTCCGTTATTGGGGAGCACAAACACGGTGTCGGCATTGACACGGTCGAAGGCCTCCAAAAAGTCCTCGGCGCTGGGGTTCATGGTCTGCCCCCCACGGATTACCTCGTCCGCGCCCATTTCGCAAAACGACGCGCAGATCCCCTCACCCATTGCAACGGCCACGATACCAAACGGGCGACGCTCGCGGACGCCTTGGGACATTGCCGCCACGTCCTTTTCCTCTGCCACCGTTTCGTTGTGCTGGAGCATCATGTTTTCGATTTTGACCGTGAGAAATTCGCCGTACCGCTGGCAAAATTCCAGCACCTTGTACGGTGTCATGGTGTGCACGTGGATCTTGACGATGCTATCGTTCTTGACCGCAACGACCGAGTCACCGATGCTTTGCAGATAGTCGGTAAACACGTTTACGTCCAAAGCCTTCGGGTCTGTTTTGGCGTTTTGCAGGCGGAGCAAAAGCTCGGTGCAATAGCCAAACTCCATAACGCTATCCTCGGTAAAGAGAGAGGGGTCGATCACGTGCGCTGCGGGAGCGGACGCTACCTCTGCGTGCTCGATCGCCTTGCCGCAAAGACTTGCGTACATACCTTCCACAATATAGATCAGTCCGGCTCCGCCCGAATCCACAACACCCGCTTCCTTCAGCACGGGAAGAAGCTCGGGGGTGCGGTCCAAGGCGCGGTGCGCTTCCTCGATAAATGCCTCAAAATACACTTCCACGCTTTCACAATTGGAGTGCCCCGCGTAGTGGCAGGCATCCTTAAGCACGGTCAGAATCGTTCCCGGGGTAGGCGTTACGACCGCTTCGTAAGCGCAGCCTACGCCGCAGGCAACCGCCTTTTCAATGGCGTGCACGTCGGCTTCACGGTAGGTATGAAAGCCCTCGGCAAGACCCGCGAAGAATTGCGAAAGGATCACGCCCGAGTTTCCGCGCGCGCCAAGCAGCATGCCTCGCGCGATCCTCTCGGAGAAATCCGAAAGATCCGCATCGGTGTCCCCTACAGCCGCGGTACCGCCCTGCATGGTCAGAAGCATATTGGAGCCCGTATCCCCGTCGGGGATGGGAAAGACGTTGAGATCATTGATCTCCTCAACATGGCATTGCAGATTTGCCATACCGGACACAACCATGTCCGCATACATTTTTCCGTCCAGTCGTTCGTGCATCATTTTGCCGCTCCCACACGGTAGGTAACTTCTTTACCAAACGCCAAAATTCCGATCGAATCGGGGCCGACGCTGGCACCGATGATGGGGCCGATGGGCAACACCACGATATCGCGGCAAGGGATCTCCGCGCGGATCAACTGCTTCATCAGCTCGATCTCCTCGGGGATACAATCCGCATTGATCACGTAAACCGTTTGGCTTTCCGCATCAATGATGTTCTCCTTCATCAAAGACACCATCTCGCGAATGGAATTGGCTCTTCCCTTTGCTTTCTTGATGGGGGTCTGTACGCCGTCAGCATCCGCGATCAGGATCGGCTTGATGCCCATCAGGTTGCCGAAAAAGGCCGAGGTTGCCGTCACGCGACCGCAACGGCGCAAATATTCCAGGGTTTGCACAGTCAGATACTGTACCACGTTGTTGCGCAGGCCTTCGACCGTTGCCACGATCTCGTCAAAGACCTTTCCCTCGCGCGCAAGCTCTGCCGCCTTGATGGCAAGCATGCCCTCGCCAATGCTTCCGCGCATGGCATCAATACACGCAATGCGAGCCTCGGGATAATCGGTCAACACCTTTTTGGCAACGACCTGCGCCGTGTTGACGGAGCTGGACTGCTTGGACGCGCAAGCGATGTAAATAATGTCGCAACCGGCTTCCAGATATTTCACAAAAATCTCGTGAAACTCCTCCTGCGGAACCTGCGTGGTGGTAATGCGCTCACCACCGCGAATAACGTCGTAAAACTCCTTTGGAGAATAGTACTCCCACAAAAGAGACGCGGGCGTTTCCTTTCCGTCGCGAATGGTGCGCATACGTGCATAGTCAATGCCGTATTTCTCCATCAGCTCCCCGGAAAGGTCAGAGCAGGAATCGGTGATCACTTGAATGTTTCTCATGGTGTGTTCTTCCTCATTTATCCGTAAGATTTGATGATTTTCCCCGGATACGGACGGTATACATAGTCGTCCAGAAGTTGGTAGCACCAACCACACCCATGGTCACGCCCATAAATACGTGCATATCCATTACGTTCAGGTATGCAAGTATCAGCAAAACAACACCCATGACGATTTCGACCAACGCGGACAAGAGCACAAGATACCACTTGCTGATGCCAAAGCGTTGACCCTCAATCGCAATCTGGGATTTGTTTCCGCCGTCCAACAGCGTCAGAATCGCAATGGCTGTGGGCAGAAGCACGGGAAATTTTTCCGGGTTGATGATCAGCAAAACACCGAAAATGACGTTGAAGATTCCCAACGCAAAGTCCGATTGGAATGCCAAGCGGTACATATCGTTGGAAAAATATCCGAATACACCCGTAGCACCGATGATGATGCTGGCAACACCGACTACGATCTCACCCAAGGATGTGGGGTTATCCCACAGAGGAAAGAACGCAACCAAAAGTCCCGCCAACAAAAACACAACTGCGGAGCAAAGGTGCATAATCTTCGCACTTTTGACGATCTTATCATTCGGTTTCAGATCGAAGTGCTCGTTCATATCAATTCTCCTTTCTGCTGATCAAAAAGCATCAGCGTAATTATATCAATAAATATTATAAATTTCTATAGACAATCATGGGAGCATATCCGTTTTTTGGGCAAGTCGGTCGAATTGTATCAAAAATTCACGAACGGAGCATGCCCTTTTTGCGGCAATTTTCAAGGCATAGCTCCAAATTGCCGTCAAAGATCACACGTACCCGCGCGGCATCGGCACGCAAGCGCTCGCCCGTTGGATCCTTGGCGTCTCCCCTGATCCAGCGCACCAAAAGTCCCGTGAGCGCCTCCTCGTAAAACGCGCAGATCACACGCAGGTCCTCCTCGTCCAAGGAAACACCCGAAGAGGCAGGACTTAACTGATCGTGCAACAGCGTGTGGATCTGCTTGCGGACGTAATCCGACAAGCGCTCACCACCGATCGCGCGATAGAGATTGACAAAAAGCTTTTTGTTCTCCACGCAAAAGTCCACCAGAGCAAACAGCGCGTTTTCGGAATCGGTTCCCCACGTTCCGCGCAGCTCCGCAAAGGCGTTTTCGATCGCACATTCCA
>JAZRFD010000046.1:0-3627 GCA_045661185.1 Eubacteriales bacterium
TACCCACTGGTTCCAGCCCCTCACCGGCGTCACCGCCGAAAAGCACGAGGCGTTCCTGACGCCCGTCGGCGGCGGCAAGGTCATTATGAAATTCTCGGGCAAGGCGCTCATCAAGGGCGAGGCCGACGCCTCCTCCTTCCCGTCGGGCGGCCTTCGTAACACCTTCGAGGCGCGCGGCTACACCGCCTGGGATCCCGCGTCCTACGCCTTTGTCAAGGACGGCACGCTCTTTATCCCGACTGCGTTCTGCTCCTACACGGGCGACTCGCTGGACACCAAAACGCCCTTGCTTCGTTCGATGGACGCGCTCTCCCACGAGGGCGTGCGCCTGATGCGCCTGTTCGGCGACAGCGAGACCAAGCGCATCAACACCACCGTGGGCATCGAGCAGGAATACTTCATCATCGATAAGGAGATGTATACCCAGCGCAAGGATCTGATCTACGCGGGCCGTACCCTCTTTGGCGCGCCCGCACCCAAGGGTCAGGAGATGGAGGATCACTACTACGGTGAGCTGAAAACGCGTATTCAGGAGTACATGGCAGATCTGGACGAGGCACTCTGGCGCATGGGCGTGCCCGCCAAGACCAAGCACAACGAGGGCGCTCCCGCCCAGCACGAGCTGGCACCCGTCTATTCCACCACGAATATGGCCATTGACCAGAATATGCTGATCATGGCGTACATGAAAAAGATCGCCGAGCAGCACGGTCTTGTGTGCCTCCTGCACGAAAAGCCCTACGCGGGCGTGGCGGGCTCGGGTAAGCACAACAACTGGTCGATCGATACCGACACGGGCAAAAATCTCTTGAAGCCCGGCAAAACGCCGATGGAAAACAAGCAGTTCCTTTTGATCCTTGCCGCCGTGGTGAAGGCCGTGGACGAGTATCAGGATCTGCTCCGTCTTTCCGTTTCGCACCCCGGAAACGACCACCGTTTGGGGGGTAACGAGGCACCGCCCGCTGTGATCTCGATGTTCATCGGTGACGATCTGCAGGCCATCGTGGACGCGATCGTCAGCGGCGCCGCCTATAAGGATCGCGGCCGCACCAAGATGAATCTGGGTATCCCCTCGGTGCCCACCTTCACCAAGGACACCACCGACCGCAACCGCACCTCGCCCTTTGCCTTCACGGGCAACAAGTTTGAGTTCCGTATGCCCGGCTCGTCGCAGAATATGGCGATGCCGAACATCATTCTCAACACCATCGTGGCAGAGTCCTTCCGTCAGTTCTGCGACGTGCTGGAAAAAGCAGAGGACTTCAACGCCGCCGTCGAGGAGCTGATCAAGGACACCCTTACCAAGCACTATCGCATCATCTTCAACGGCAACGGCTATTCCGCCGAGTGGAAAAAGGAAGCCGCACGCCGCGGGCTGCTCAACCTCAAGAGCTCGGTGGACGCGTTCAAGACCTTCGCCGATGAGAAGAATATTGCTCTGTTCTCGCGCCACGGCGTGATGAGCGAGACCGAGATCCACTCGCGTGTCGAGATCCTGTACGAAAATTACGCCAAGCTGATCAACATCGAGGCGCAGGCGATGGTGGAGATGGCGGCGCGCGACATTCTGCCCGCCGTAAATGCCTACACCGCCGAGGTGGCGGCAGGCGCCGCTGCCAAGACTGCCGTGGTGCCCGGCGCTGACGTCAGCATGGAGACTGAGCTCATCGAAACGCTCTCCGCGCTCGTGGGCAAGGCGTACGTGACCGTCAAGGAGCTCAAGGCCGCCGACGCCGCCGCGTTGAAGCTCCCCAAGGGCGAGCGTATGGCGACCGCGTTTGCGCGCAAGGTGCTGCCCCTGATGGCAACGCTGCGTAAGCAAGTAGACGAAATGGAAACGATGACCTCGTCCGAGTTCTGGCCGATGCCGAATTATGGCGACATGATGTTTAGAATTTGATCCGCCTGCCATATTTGGCGCCAAAAGCGCGAGCGCACCCCTTAACGTACTCTTTTGTACGCCTTCGGGGCACGCTCGCGCCTTTTGCATCCAAATCTGTTTGCCGGAGGGTTTGCGGATGAAACACGCCAAAACAAATGCTTTCGGGAAGTTTTTAACAAAAGCCCGTCAGTAAAAACAAAAACTTTTCTCTTTCTTGTAGTTTTCGGTGGCGAAACCGTAGTGTATAGGTGAAAGGAGGTTAAGCAGATGAATGACGAGAGGATCATCGAGTTGTTTTTTGAGCGCTCTGAGCAGGCCATTGAGGAATTGGGCAAAAAATATGGCCGAATCTGCTATTCGGTAGCATACAATATTTTGAACAATCGACAGGATGCCGAGGAATGTGTCAACGATGCCTACTTGGGCGCGTGGAACGCCATTCCCCCAGCAAAGCCCAATCCCTTACCTGCGTTTGTATGCAAGATCGTAAGAAACCTTTCGCTTAAACGCTACGAGCAAAATACCGCTGCTAAACGAAACAGCCGTTACGATGTGGCTATGGAAGAATTGGAAGATTGCCTTGCATCTTCTACAACCATCGAGGACGAGATTGCACAGCAAGAGCTGACCAAGATTATCGAATCGTTTTTGGATTCACTTTCGAAGCAAAACCGTGTGATTTTCCTGCGACGCTATTGGTTTTCTGATACTTATGCCGACATCGCAAGGCAGATCGGGTTGACCGAAAAGAATGTTTCCGTGCGGCTCACAAGACTCCGCAAGGAGTTGCGAGAGTATCTATTGGAAAGAGAGGTTTTTGTATGAATGCAAATAAGTTTTCCGACGCGCTTGGCAGCATTGGCGAAAACTACGTGAATGAAGCCGTTGCCTATACCGCAAAAAAGAAAAGAAACCGTTGGCTGAAATGGGGAGCGGTGGCAGCTTGCTTTTGCCTGCTCTTATCCGCCGCTATTGCCGTTCCTGTGATGAGAAAAAACAATTCGATCATTTCAAAATATGGCAAAGTGATAACGGACAGTAATTATCGGTATCCGCTTCCGGGGGAGTGCATTTTTTTTCGCGAGGTGGAGGATGCGCGTAAGGAGTATGCACACAAGAACGTAAAATTCCTTCTTGCATTCGATGTTTTCAATAGCGAGTCAAACAAGCTGGAAGGAGAAGAACTGAAAAACGAGTATCAACGTCTTGCGGATTTGGGATATAAGCTCTACTATGTAGAAGATCATTGGACTTACCGTGGAAAAGGGGAGAAGGAATATATTCCAATCGTCGTGGGTCTATTTACCGAGGAGCAATTAGCCAATTTTAACGCTAATGAAAAATATGGGTATTGGTTTTCTTTTCGAACGAATGGAGATTCATCATCAATAGAGATTGATGAAGAAAACACCGTAGGCAAATTTAACGAAAAATTATATTAAAACAAAGTCATCCCTCGCTCCATTTTGGGGCGAGGGATGTGTTATGATAGACATTCCTATTTGGAGTTGCTTGAAATTTGTTGTGCATCAAAAAGGGGGCACGCGTGCCCCCTTTTCCCACCTTAGTGGGTATGCTCCTCGATCCTATCGTCCTCGGAGCGGAAGATCAGCGAGATGCACCAGATACCGGCCAAGCCCACCACGGTGAAGATGATGCGGGCAAGCAGCGTTTCCGCCCCACCGCAGATCCAAGAAACCGCGTCAAAACGGAAAAGCCCCACCGAGCCCCAGTTCAGCGCGCCG
>JAZRFD010000047.1:0-38909 GCA_045661185.1 Eubacteriales bacterium
GGCGGTGGATGATGCCGACGCGGCGCGTGCATATCTGGAACAGCAGGCGGCGCTGATCCGCGCGGAGCTGGTTGCGACCGACGCGGGCTTTGTGCTGGAGATCGCGCCCGGCGCGAGCGACGTGATGCTTTCGGACGCTGACAGCCTGCGCGCGATCGCGCTGATTTCAACCGTTGATAACGGGGTCAAGGAAATGAACGCGGATGTAGCGGGGCTTGTGGAGTGGTCGCGCAATCTTGGCGTGATCCGCACGGAGGATGGTGAGATGACCTTTGTGTTCTCCTCTCGCTCGGCGATGGAAAGCCGACTGGATGCGTCGATCGAGGAGCTGGACGCGCTTGCGACGATGACGGGCTGTACCGCCCGTCATCACAGCCGCTACCCGGGATGGGTCTATGCGCCCGCATCCCCCTTGCGCGACGCCTATCTGGAGGCTTACCGCGCGGTGACGGGCAAATCCGCGTGTGTTGACGTGATCCACGCGGGCCTTGAATGCGGCATCATCTACTCCAAGCTGCCCGATATGGATATTATCTCGATCGGCCCCGATATGCGGGACATTCATTCGCCCGCCGAGCGGTTGGATCTTGCCTCGGTTGAGGTGTTCTGGAAAACGCTTGCTAAGGCGATTGAGATGTTGTGATGGTTTTTGTGGGGGAAGGGACTTTTTGAGATAAAGTCAAAACCGCAAGCGGTTTCTGAAGAATGCCATATGGCATTCTTCCCCCCCCCTAACCCCCACACCCCCATCTTCAAAAACTTTCACTCCATGTGTATAGCTTACCCTCATCAGGAATCGCAAACAAAGCGGTTCCTTTTTGCGTGCTCTGCGCCGTGAAAGTTCGTTCGTGCAGTACAGACTCTGTTTGTGCGTCGCAATCTGACAGCTCACTGCCGTTCGCCCGCACGAGGAAATGCTTATGCGCTGATCGGCAGGGAATTTGAGAAAAATTCCGTTACCCGTTGTTTTTTTTGGAAATGTATGTTACAATAATAAAAGTGAAGTTAACGAGGTGAGGATTTATGATCAGGGCGGTTCTGTTTGATATGGACGGTACGTTGCTTGACACCGAGCGCATCTACCGTGAATGCTGGCATCGGGCGTTGGATGAGGCGGGCGTTTTGATCGACCGTGAGCGCTTTTTTGTCACCGTTTCGGGCATGAATATGGTGACGATGCGGGATTTTTGCGCGCGGGAATACGGTGCGGGCTTTCCGTTCGAGGAGATCCGTGCGGTGCGCCGCCGCGTGCTGGAGGCACGCATTGACCGCGATGGCGTTCCGCGCAAGACGGGCGTGCCCGAGATCTTTTTCGGGCTTCAAAAAATGGGCATCAAAATGGCGGTGGCGTCCTCATCGGGCGGTGAGTGGGTGCGCAAATGTCTCTCTCTTGCGGGGATTGATATCGGCTTGTTTGAGTGTATCATGACGGGCGAGAGCGTGGAACGCAGCAAGCCCGATCCCGATATTTTTTTAAAGACCGCGGCGGTGCTTGGCGTTGATCCCCGAGAATGCGTCGTGGCGGAGGATTCCGCAAACGGTGTGCGCGCGGGGCACGCGGCGGGCATGAAAACCGTGATGATCCCCGACCTACAGCCCTGCACCGATGAATTGCGCCCCCTTGTGTGGCATTGCATTGACAGCTTGGAGACGCTTCCCGCGATGATCGAAAAATACAATCTTGAAAGTGAGAATAAAGCATGATTTCAAAAGCATTGGCAGAAGAAATTCTGGGCGTGGCCTTGGGCGGCGGCGCGGATTTTGCCGAAATCTACGGTGAGATCACCAGAAACAACAACGTACAAATGGTGGACGGCAAGGTCGACCGTGTGACCGATAACCTGATCTCGGGCGTCGGCATCCGTGCCTTCCTTGGCACGCGCACCGTGTTTGCCTCTACCTCGGACACCTCGCGCGAGGGGCTGATCAAGTGCGCGCGCGCGGTTGCTTCGGCGATGGGCGAGATGCGTCAATTGGAGCACGTCGTTCTGCGCGAGCGTATGTTTCCGAACATTCATCCCGCACGCGTCATTCCGTCCTCTGTAGACGCGCGTGAGCGCGCGGATCTGTTGCGCGCGGGCTGCTTTGCGGCAAAGGAATACGACCCCGCGATCTCGCAGGTCAGCGGCACGATCCAGGGCGTGGATCACACGATCCTTGTGGCCAACACCGAAGGCCTTTACACCACCGACCGCCACGTGCGCACGCGTATAGCCGTGTCCTCGGTGGCAAGCGAGGGCGGTGTGAACCAGTCGGGATTTTACGGGCCGGGCGCGGGAATGGGGCTTGAATTTTTTGAAACGGTCGACCCCGCCGATATCGGGCGTGAGGCATCGCGCTCGGCAATGGTCAATCTGCGCGCGGATTACTGTCCCGCGGGCACGATGACGGTTGCGATCGAAAACGGCTTTGGCGGCGTTATTTTCCACGAGGCGTGCGGACATTCCTTAGAGGCGACCTCGGTGGCAATCGGAGCGTCGCAGATGGCAGGGAAGCTGGGACAGCAGATCGCAAACCCAAAGGTCACGGCGATCGACGACGGCACCATCCCCATGGCGTGGGGATCTGTCAACATTGACGACGAGGGAACGCCCACGCAGAGAAACGTGCTGATCGAAAACGGTATTCTCAAAAGCTATATGATCGACCGTCTCGGCTCCCGCCGTATGGGAATGCCCATGACGGGCTCGGCGCGTCGTCAGAGCTACGAATTTGAGGCGACCTCGCGCATGACCAATACCTTTATCGCCAACGGCCCCGACAAAAACGAGGACATCATTGCGTCCATGGAGTACGGGCTTTATTGCCGCAATATGGGCGGTGGCTCGGTCAATCCCTTAACGGGTGCGTTCAACTTCTCGGTGGCGGAGGGGTATATCGTCCGCAACGGAAAGATCTGTGAAGCCGTGCGCGGCGCGTCGCTCGTCGGCAACGGCTCGGATATCCTGATGAACATTGACATGGTAGGTCAGAACCTTGACCGCGCGCAGGGCATGTGCGGTTCCGCGAGCGGAAGCGTTCCCACCGATGTGGGTCAGCCCTTGATCCGCGTGTCGTCCATTACCGTAGGAGGTCGTTGAAATGGTGTTTGAACAAATGAAAAACGCGTTGGTCGCCGCTGCCGAGCGTGCGGGCCTTACGCAGTACGAAATTTATTATCAGCGCTCCGAGAGCGTCAGCGCCGAAACCCTCAAGGACGAGATCAGCGCGTTTGCGTCCAGCGTCAGCGGCGGCATCTGCTTCCGTTGCATTGTGGACGGTAAAATGGGCTATGCCTCGGGAGAGCTCTTGACCGAGGACGCGATGGAGGAGCTGGTGACGCGTGCGATCTCCAATGCCGCATGCATCGACAGCGACGACGAGCCCTTTATCTTCGCGGGCTCTCCCGCATATGCGAAAATGGATGGCGGTGAGGTGAAGCTTGCCGACGCCACGGTGATCCGTGATAACGCGCTCCGCTTGCAAAAAGCGGTGTATGCCGAGAGCGAAAAGGTGTCGGACGGCACGCAGTCGGTGGCAATGTCCGAGGTGCGTGAGATTCGTTTGTATAACTCCAACGGTCTGTCTCTTTCCAACCGCACAGGGGTGAGTGGCGCGTATGCCAACGCCGTGGTGCGTCAGGGGGACGAAGCGCAGGAGGGCTTTGAATTTGCAGAGGGCGAGGATTACGAAAAGCTTTCTCATCTGCCTTCCGCAGTCGTTTCCGAGGCCTTTGACAAGATGGGCGCATCGGTGGCCGATTCGGGCAAATACGATATCGTGTTTGACGGACGCCAGTTCCGCAATTTCCTGTCGGTGTTTGCGTCTGCCTTTTCCGCAAAGAACGCGCAGCTGGGGCTTTCTCTCCTGGCGGGCAAGGAGGGTGAGATGATTGCCGCTCCCTTTGTCAACGTCATTGACGATCCCATGCGCGAGGGCGCGCCCATGAAAACACCGTTTGACGGTGAGGGCGTTGCAACCGCACGCCGCGCGATTATTGAAAACGGAGTGCTCAAAACCCTGCTTTACGACTTGACCACCGCCAAAAAGGCAGGCGTGGAGTCCACGGGCAACGGACAGAAGGGAAGCTATGCCGCCCCCGTGGGGATCGCTCCCTACAATTTCTCCCTGCAGGCGGGGGACGCTACGCTTGACGAGCTGCTTGAGAAGGTCGGCACGGGTATTTATATCACCGAGTGCAAGGGCTTCCATGCGGGCGCGGATTCGGTCACGGGCGACTTTTCGATCGAGAGCGCGGGCTTTATGATCCGCGACGGCAAGCGCGCAGAGCCCGTCAAATCCTTTACGGTCGCAGGCAATTTCTTTGAGCTTTTAAAGGAGATCGACACGCTTGGAAACGAGATCCGTTGGGGAATCCCGATGGGCTTTACGGTGTTCGGATCCCCCGACGTGCTTGTGCGCGGCATGAGCGTGGCGGGTAAATAAAAAAACGATCCTACGGTTTGCACGGGTGAATCCCGTGCAAACCGTAGGGCCTTGCGTCATGAAGCAAAATTTATTCGTGTGGAGGGAACATGTATCTGACGTTGGTCGTACCCGCGTACAATGAGGAAAAGAACGTTGCGCGCTTTTACGAGGAGGTCACGCGTGTGTTTGCGGACAAGGTGCCGGATTACGAATTCGTTTTCGTGGACGACGGTAGCCGCGATCGCACGTATGAGGAGCTGTGCCGCCTGAATGAGGCTTACGATAACGTTCGCGTGCTTTCGTTCAGCCGCAATTTCGGCAAGGAATCCGCGATCTATGCAGGTCTTGAGGCCTCGCGCGGCGAGCTGGTTTGTCTGATGGACGCAGATCTTCAGCAGCGCCCCGAGGTGGTTTTGCAAATGCTTTCCGAGATTGAGGCGGACGGTGAATTGGATTGTGTCACCGCATACCAGGAAAAAAGACGGGAGGGGCGCTTCATTTCGGCTGTCAAATCCGGCTTTTATAAATTGATCAGCCGCATTTCGGACGTGGACTTTGTAAACGGCGCATCGGATTTTCGCCTGATGCGACGCGCGATGGTCGAGTCTCTTTTGCAAATGACCGAGTATCACCGCTTTTCAAAGGGCCTGTTCGGCTACGTGGGTTTTCGCACCAAGTACATCCCGTACGTCGTGGCGGAGCGCGAGCGCGGCAGCACCAAATGGTCGGTTTGGAAGCTGATGCGCTATGCGTTGGACGGTATTATCTCATTCTCCACGGCTCCCTTGAAGCTTTCTACCTTCGTCGGCTTCTTTTCCGCCTTCAGCGCGCTGGTCTATCTCGTGGTCGTTATCGTTCAAAAGCTGGCGTTTGGGATCGACGTGCCCGGATATGCAACGATCGTCGTGCTGCTGCTTCTGATCGGCGGTATTCAGCTCTTTTGCATGGGCATCCTTGGCAGCTATATCGCAAAAATGCACATCGAAACCAAAAAACGGCCGATCTATATTCTGCGGCGCACGCTGGAGAGCAAAAAGGAGAAAAAGGATTGATGGCTTTTTGGAAAAAACACCGCGAGGGGATTTTATATCTTCTGTTCGGGGGATTGACGACGCTGGTTAATTTTGCCGCGTTTATCCTCTGCGGCATCTTGCTTGGCGAGGCGCTTTACCTTGTTTCCAACGTGCTTTCGTGGGTGGTGGCGGTTGCGTTCGCTTTTGTAGTCAACAAGCTGATCGTGTTTCGGGCAAGGGATGCTCAAAAATGCACGCTGATCCGCGAAATTACGGAATTTGTCGGTGCGCGCGTCCTGAGCCTTGGCATAGAGGAGCTTGGCTTGTTCTTTTTGGTAGATGTCCTGCCGCTCGGGGGCTTTGAGACGACGCTTATCGGTATTCGCGTCACGGGGACCCTCGTTGCCAAGCTGATCCTTGCTGTGATCGTGGTGATCTTAAACTATTTTTTCAGCAAATTTATCATTTTCAAAAAAGGGAAGGCGGAGTGAGCGTGCTCCCCCCTAAAAAAAGGTCGCGTGCCAATGACACGCGACCTTTTTTGCGTTTATTTATTTCTTTCCACCAAGTAGTCAAGTGTTACGTTGTAGTAATCGGCAAGCTTGATGGCCGCCCATAGGGGAAGCTCGCGCTCACCGCGCTCGTAACGCTGGTAAACGGTCAATTGCATATTTAAAACCTTTGCCATTTGCGATTGCGTCAGATCGTGGTCCTCTCGCAGGTCGCGGATCCGTCTGTAGATTGGCATAAAACATTCCTCCTTATCAATTTTATTATACAAAAAACACCGTTTGGTGTTGACAAATAACACCGTTCGGTGTTATAATGATGTATGAACGTCAAAAAAATACAGTTTTTGGCGAATTCTTGAAAAGAAGGGTTTTGAATATGGCTATTATTTATTCCCCCGTGAAGCTGGTCAAGCTGTTGATGAACGCGCCTGCGATTACGGATGAGCTTAAGAGGGGCGAGGCGTGGTTCTTCTCGGAGGCGGGCAAGCGCGCGTACGAGGAGGCAAAGACCGTTGCGCAAAAAACGGCGTACTTTTACGAGTATCTGACGATGGTCGCGCGGGCACCGAAGAACCCCGGTGCCCTGCATAAGATCGCGTACGTGATGGCTAAAGCGATGGTAGGTACACCGTTGGAGCTCGGTTCGTACCCCGATATTCTCAAGGCGGAGAAAAATCCGCTTGTGGCGTACGTCAAAAAGACCCCGATGCCAAGTGATCCCAAATACGATCCGATCTATGCCGTTCAAGTCTTGCGCGCGTTTCGCGGAGAGCAGGACGTGAAGGACGACGCATACCTGTATGCATCCCACGCGCCTTACAAAAAAATGGTGTTGCCCGACGAGGGAGACCCAAAGAGTGTTGCCGCATGGCGTATCGAACGCTACATCCTGTCAATGTTCCGGAAGGCAGACGGTGACGACGTTTATATCGGTCCGTTTAACTACAACATAACGCAACCCGCAAACACCAACGACGGCGAAGATGATGAGTAAGGAGGGAGCGACCATGGAAAAGAATGAAATTATTTCGGAATTGTATGACATCGCGCTCTTAAAGCGGCGCGAAGCGCAGGTAGGCGCGAGGATTGACGATATTGAAGCTGAAAGCGAAGCGAAAAAGAAAGCCACCGTCTCGATGGCGGCGGACAAGCTTGGCGAGTATCAGAAAAAGCGAGAAAAGAAGCTGGCACCGCTTCCGACGCGCCCCGCTGTTGTGGGGACGGTCTGCCCCGAGCCGCCTCAAAGACCTGACGTAAAGAATCCGTTTTTGAATATGATCCTTGGTGTTACCTCGGAGTTTTTGGCGATTTTGGGAGCCGCGCTTTGGGTGATCGCGGTGATTACGGGCACGGAAAATTACGGTTTCGTGTTTTTCTCGATCTTCCTGATGCTTGGCGGTATTGCGTTTTGGTTTTTGAAGGGGCGCCACTATATTGATGAGATCATTCGGTGGTACGACAGTAGACAAATCTTTGAAAAGAATCGCTCGGCGTGGATCGGACGCATGGAGAGCGGCGGAAGCGAAGGTGATGACGCGGCTTTGTTAGAGGAATGGCGGACATATGAGGAGCGCTTTGGAGCGTTCGTGGCAGATTGCAACGGATTTTACCGTGAAACGCTGAACGGGGTGATGGAAGAGCAGGCAGAGATTGACCGGAGGGCGTTAGAGCAGCTGGAGGCAGTAAAAACAGAGCTCGACGAGATCGAGGGAACACTTGTAAAAAAGACCGTGATCCATTTTGATTTGTACCCGCTGGCGGGCGAGATTGCACGCATGCTGGAAATGGGACGCGCGGATTCTTTGAAGGAAGCGATCAATCTGGCTCTTTCCGAGCAAGAGGCGCGCGAGCAGGAGGCGGCGCGCAGAGCCGCTGAGGAGAGACGTGCGGAAATGATGGCCGAGGAGGAGCGTCGTCACAACGAGGCGATGGAGCAGAAGGCGTGCGAGGCGGCGATTGCCGAGCGTCAGTATCAGGAGAGAATGGCGCGCGAGGCGCGTGCGCAAACGGCCGCGGCAGAGCGTCAGGCGGCGGCTGCGGCACGCGAGGCTCGCGCGGCGGAAAATGCGGCACGGGATGCAAAGTGGCGCGCAGAGCAACAGGCGCGTGACGCGCGTCGTGAGGAGCACCGCGCACACACTGCGGCAATGCATCGCTGTAGTAGCTGTGTCAACAGCGCAAAATGCAGCGGCAGCGTTAAAAACAATCCGAATTGCGCGTCGTACAGACCCCGATAATAACGGCATACATGCTGTGTTTATAAAAATTTTAACTTTTTGGAGGAAGAAAAAATGGCAAACACTTATCTCGATCAGGCGCGTGTGGCGTACAAGAACGACGATTATGAAAAGGCACAGACCTACTATGCTCTGGCGTATGAGGCAGATCCCGAGGATGCGGAAGCACGCTATTTTGCGGCATACCTTAACGTGGTAAACGCAAGCGCGGTTGTGATGTATGAAAAAACCTTCGCATACATTGATACTGTCAAAATTCTGCTCAAGAGCCTGTTGGGTGAGGAGAAGGATGCGATGCTCGCTATCATCATCAAGACCTCGGAAAGCATCACGCAGTACGTGCACAAGGTCATGTGGGAGCATTCCAAGGAAATTAAGGACAGCCAAGAGCTTTTGAACAAGTACAACAAGGAAAGAAACGCATGCGAGAAGGCCTGCATCGAGATGCTGTATTTGGTGGGTGACACAGCGGCTGAAAGCGAGGACGAGGATACGAAGAAGCTTTCTGCCGATGCTTGGAAGAGTGCGATCGCGGCACAGCAGCTCTACCCCTACTGCCGTGCTGAAAAAACACTTCCCGCTACGTATGCCGAGAAGGTAAAGGTGATCGACCCCAACTACGTGCTTCCCAAGAAGGCGGGCTGCATTTCCTTCAGCTGATAGGAGCCGCCCCGTGTCGGAGCTCAAGGATCCGTTAGCGGCGCGCATTGCCCCTTCGGATGAAGCCGAGGAGGTCAGGCGCTACGTGCTTACAAAGCCCATGCAACGTCCGCGCACCACGTGGGTTACACCTGCCGCGATCCTCTTGTGCTATGCCGCACTGTGCGGCCTTGGTACGTGGGGGCTTTGCCGTGCGCTTCCCCCCGTATGGTGGCGCATCGTTTTGACCGTTGCGCTTTGGCTGATCGGCGCTTGTGCGATCGCACGTCCCTTGTGCATCAGGCTTGTGGAGTGTTATCAGCATTATGCGCCCGAGGAATGCCGCAGACGGTGTCTGTGCATGCCGACCTGCTCGGAATACGCGCTGCTTTCGCTGAAAAAGGACTTTTTACCGATTTCGCTTTGCAGGATTCGCAGGCGACTATTCAAGACCTGTCGGGATGGCAATTACCAAAAGGATTTTCCGTAAAAACAAGGGGACTGATTCATTCAGCGCAGAACAAAAACACGCGAAACAATTCAATAAAAGAAAACCGCTTTTGCTATCGGAAATTGGTAGTAAAAGCGGTTTTTAAGGTAGAAATTCTTGCGAATTTCAATTTTAATGTATGTTTTTTAGCCGCGCTCGGGGTCTCTTTCGTACCTTTGTACGGCGACGAGAACCCGATTACGGCTTCTGCATCTGAATGACTCGCCTCCTTATTTTTAAACTTTTTATAAACTTTCCCCCCGCCCTTGACAAAGGGTGGGGGCGGTTTTATAATAAAGGTGTAAGAGCTTTTCCATCATTTTCCGACACCCGAAAGGAGCACCATGCGCACACGTATCACCTCCCAACGCCGTTTTTGGTATCGCCCATTGTCGCTTGTCTTGGCGGTGCTTTTTCTGTGCCTTTCCTTCGGCGGTTGTACCGTAACCGTAGAACGTCCCGATGATGCCGACGTTCCCGTGGGCGACGGAGATCTTGGCGGTGGCGGATCGGGCGACCGTCCGCGTGTGGCGCTGACCTTTGACGACGGGCCGAATCACTATAACAACCGCACGAAAAACTACGTGGACGAGCTGAATAAGTATGGCTACAAGGCGACCTTTTTCGTGGTGGGGAACCGCGTGATGGGCGGTGATGCCGTCAAGTATGTCGTGGACAACGGTATGGAGATCGGAATCCACGGATACACGCACAACGTCTATTACGACGGATGCACCGAGGAGGCCTTTTTCCGCGAGATGAACCTGACTGCCGAGGCGATCCACAAGCAGGTGCCCGACTACGAGATCAAGCTGATGCGCCCGGTTGGTGGGCACATTTCAAAAGAGCTCGCGGCGGTCTGCCCGTATGCGATCATCCAATGGAGCGTGGACTCGGACGACTGGAACAACACCTATGCGCCGGGGGACGGTGAGGTCGGTGAGGATGGTAAAACGGGCTGGGACCGCAAGGCGGAGAAGATCGCGGACAACGTCCTCAAAAGCGTCAAGGATGGAGACATCATTCTGATGCACGACATTTACGAGAGCACCTTTGATGCTACCGTGATTCTTTTGGCACGTCTGCACGATATGGGCTACGAGGTGGTCACCGTGTCCGAGCTTTTGGGCTCGACGCAGCCGGGGTGCATATATTATAACGAATAGGGGGAAGGCAGATGAACGCACCGTTTTGTATCCGGTCGAAATATTTCCGATCACGCTGCCCCGATCCCATAAGACACGCAAAGGTGCAATTTTTGCGCACGGGATGCGATTATCTGATGCAAAAAAATTGAAAAAATTTCAAAAAATTTCTTGCACAGCGCGCAAAAAAGTGCTATAATATTGCCCGACAGGCAGAGGTATTCGACTTTAAAGGAATATCTCTGCCGCTTTTTTGGAGGTGAGCGCATTGAAGGAAACGCATTCGTTTCTGATGCCGGATTATTACTTGGATTTTGCTTGCAAAATGGGAGCGTGCCGCACGCCCTGCTGCGAGGGGTGGCCGATCTCGATTTCCATGCAAAATTATTTTCATCTTTTAGGGGTCGATTGCGACCCGGAGCTGCGTCACCGACTGGATTGCGGTCTGCGTCTTGCGCCTCATCCAACCGAGGACGAATACGCGCGGTTTGAGCCGCGATACGACGGGCGTTGCCCCATGCACATGCCCGATGGGCGGTGCGCGTTGCATGCGCATCTGGGGGAGGCGGTTCTTCCTGACGTCTGCCGCTTGTATCCGCGCGGTATCCGTGCCGAGGACGGACTGTACGAGTGCTCCTGCGCCAATAGCTGTGAGGCAGTCGTGGAGATGCTTTTGGATCGCGAGGAGCCGATCCGATTCGGTTGGCGCGAGGTGACACTCCAATTGCCGCCATCCATAGAGCGCACGTCCTTTTTTGAAACGCTTGGTATGGAGCAAAGGATTCGTCTGCATCTGATCGACGTGATGCAGGATCGTTCCATGCCTCTGCCCACGCGCATCGTGTGCGTGGGGGAGCTGCTCGACCGCATGGATGCCGCCATGCAGGCACAGGCTCCGACCGCGCTGGAAAAGCTGCTTTGCGTGTACCCAAAGGTACACGGTGACGAGAATTGTGTCGATCGGGAGCATCTGTCGGCGGGGCTTGCGATCGCGGAGCAGATGATGCAGATCCTTGACGGGCGCAGTCAAAGCGTGCGCGCGTGCGGGGAAGCGGCATTGCGCTATTTTGGCGATGGCGAGGGAGCCTTGGCGCGTTATGAGGCGGCACGTGCGCATTTTGAGGGCATCTTTCCTCAGTGGGAGCTCTTCTTTGAGCACCTTCTGGTCAACCATATGTTCTTTTCGGTCTTTCCGTTTCAGGATCGCCCTGAGAGCATGCACAGCGAGTACGTAGCTCTGTGCGCGGTATACGCGCTTTTGCGGTTTTTGGCGTTGGGCATGATGGCGGAGCGGGCAGACAGAGCGGCTTTAGCGGACGCGATGGCGGCGGCATTTCGTCTGGTCGATCACACCGAGTTCGACCGCTACGCCTCGCACCTTTTAAAGCGGCTGAATTGCACCACGCCACGGGAGCTGTGGGATCTGATCTCCTTATAAAAAGAAAAAAGCGGCATTGCCGCTTTTTTCTTTTTATAATAATGCCAGAATTTCCTTTGCCGTGTCCGCCACGAACAGGCATTTGCAGGCTTCCAGCCGTGCGCGTGATTGATGCCCCGTAGTCAGCAGCACACAATCCGCGCCCATGGCTGCGGCAACGGCGGCGTCGTGGTCGGTGTCACCGATCATCAAAACGCACGCGTCGGGATTGGAGCGTCGCCATTCCAGGGCGATCTGCTCCTTGCTGTGGGCGTGGATGTTATCCATGCCAAGCAGCCCCTCAAAATAGGAAAGGATCCCAAGGTCGCTCACCTGACGCGTCAGCATGTTGTGCTCTGTTGCCGAAAGGATCCATTGAGGTATTTTTCGCGTTTGCACCTCTGCAAGCACCTCGCAAAGCCCCTCGTAAACGCCCGCGTTCCGCGCGTTTTCAAGATAATAGCCCACCCATTCGGGAGCTAACACCTCGTAAGGAATTTTATCAAAATCAAAGCCTAATCGGCGGTAGTAGTCGATGATGGGGAAGCCGAAGCTTTCGCGGTACGCCTCGGGGGAAGCAAGCGTGGGGAGTCCGTAAGCCGAAAGCAGCTGGTCGGCGCTTTTAATAGAGGCCTCTACGTCGTCAAGGATCGTGCCGTTAAAATCCCAAATGACGTGCGTGTATCGTTTTTCTTTCATAGGAAGTCCTTTCTTATGGAAAATATTGTGCGTTGAAATTTGCCTGCGTGTCTGTTATAATATGTATAGCAATGACAGCGCGGTTCTGACTCATTTGGCGCAATTTTTGGAAAGGAGGAATGCGCTTGATCAAAAGTGATACGATAAAGTCGCGACGAACGCTTTTGCTGCGCGCTTTGTGCGTTTGTATGCTGATGCTTTCCCTTGGCGGTGTGCTGATGATGAGCGCTTCTGCCGAGGAGCGAGCCAAGCCTTCGGGCACGAGCGCGACGCGTGTGTACGTGGACGGCGTTGAGGTCTTGCACGGTGACTGTGTGATCTACAATGAGATTACATACGTTCCGCTTCGCAAATTCTGCAATCTGTTTGACACCTGCAGCTTTGCGTGGAACGGCAGCACGGGCACGGCAACCGTCAAAAGTGAGGCGGGGCTGACCCTGATCGTGCGTCAGGGTGCGCTTTACATCTATGCGAACGGTCATTATTTTTACACCGTTGGCGCGGTGCAGAACTGGGGCGGCAGCCTGTACGTTCCGATTCGCCCCTTGGCGCGTGCGTTTAACAGCGAGCTGACGTGGAACGCAAAGTGGCGCAGTGTGGGGCTGAAATCTCCCAAGGGTGCGCCCGCGGTCGCGTGGGCGAATTATAAGAGCGACGAGGTCTATTGGCTCGCGCGGATCATTTCCGCCGAGGCGCGCGGCGAATCCCTTAATGGGCAGATCGCCGTGGGCAACGTGGTGCTCAATCGCGTCCGCCACAGAGATTATCCCAACACGATCTACGGCGTGATCTTTGACCGTAAGCACGGCACGCAGTTTTCGCCCGTGGCGTACGGAACGATCTACAACGAGCCGTCCGAGAGTGCGGTGATCGCCGCAAAGATCTGTCTTGAGGGGTATACGCTGTCGGATAAGATTCTGTTTTTCATGAATCCTCGGATCGCCACCACCAACTGGATCTCAAAGAACCGTCCCTACGCCTTCACCATCGGAAATCATAGCTTTTATGAATAAGACCCATCAGGGAGCCCTTCGGGGCTCCTTTTGCACAGAATACCACGAAAAGTCGATTTTGTCAAGGAAAAAGACGAAAAACGGGCGGCTTGCCTCGGTTACTCTTCCCCCAAGGGGAAACTAATGTTTGTGAGCACTTGGGATGTGGGGACCTGTGTGCTATCGGGAGTATCTTTCCGTCTGCGCGATACACTTTCCCACACAGTAGATTCTGTACTGCATAGCGGGCTTTCACCGCGCACTTGCAAACGAGGGCGCACTGTGACGTGCACCCTCGATTGGGGGAATCTATTCCATGTAGGTGAAAGTTTTTGAAGATGGGGGTGTGGGGGAAGAAACTTTTTTCAAAAAGTTTCTTCCCCCACAAAATTCCCTAAAACACAATTCTTTTGACGCTTTTCGTGCGCCCGTCGCTCTCGTCCACGTCGAAAATTGCGCCGTGGGCGCGGATCTCGCCCGATGCCACATTGAATTTGGTGGGCATCTGGGTGCGGAAGCGGTGAATGACATCCTCGGCGCGTGTGCCGATAATGCCGCCCATAGGGCCCGACATGCCAAGGTCGGTAATATAGCCCGAGCCGTGGGGCAGCACCTGCTCGTCCGCCGTAGGCACGTGTGTGTGCGTGCCGAACATTACCGCCACGCGTCCGTCAAAATAATGCGCGATCGCCAGCTTTTCGCTGGTTGCCTCGCCGTGGATGTCGAGCAGTGCCAGATCGTAAGCACCGCTCTCGCGCGCAAGGATCCGATCAACCGTATCAAACGGGTCGGCCAGGGGGTCGAGAAAGACGCGGCCGCTGACCGCCATGCAGAGCACGCGCCAGCCGTTTACGTTGAGAAGCGTATAGCCTTGCCCGGGGGCGTTTGCAGGGTAATTTGCGGGGCGGATGATGACCTGCTCGTTAGAATCCAGAAACGCGTAAAGATCGCGGCAGCCAAAGGCATGGTTACCGAGCGTGATCAGGTCGATTCCCGTGTCAAGGAGAGCCGATGCGTCCTTTGCACTAAGCCCGCGGATCTCGGAGGTGTTTTCTCCGTTGGCGACGACCAGATCAATTCGCTCGCGCCGACGCACCTCCCAAAGGTTTTTGTGCAGATAAGCGACAGTATCGCTGCCGACAATGTCACCGATCGCTAAAATGCGCATATGATTTGCCTTTCTATGAATTATTTCAATTCAAAAAATTCAACCTCTTCACCCACGGGACCGATGCAAAAGCCCATACGCGCGGGGAAGGGAGGGTTGGAGTTGAAGCAGATGTCGGTAGGCTCGATGGTGATCTTATAGCCCGCGCGGCGCGCGATCTCGATGCACTCGTCCACGCTGTCGACCTCAAGGGCGATGTGGCGGAGCGCGCCCGTTCCGGGGCGGTCAACGCCGTTGCAGCAGATTTCAAGGATGCCCGCACCCGTGCTCAGCATAATGCAAGGGGCACCTGCGGCGGTGGTCCAGGTACGAATGGTTTCCATGCCGTAAAGGCCCTGATAAAAATCAATCGTTTCTTGGAAGCTTTCGGGACTGTCGCACTTGAGCGCGATGTGATGGATGCCCTTGGTCAGTCTTTTCATGCGTGTTCCTCCGTTTGACTTATAGATTGACTCCATTATAGCAAAAAAAACGACTTCTTGCAAGGGGAATCGAAAAAAATTGCAAAAATCTATTGACAATTTTTTCTAACTGTGATATACTTTTCTTGTATTCGAAATAGATCCTAAACCCCGCGGCTCCCACAGATCGGACTGGATCCTCTGTGCGGCCGGCGGGATTTTTTTCTTTTTGCGGGTACATTAATATTTTCAGGAGGTACCCGATAGATGAATAACGGTACGGTGAAGTGGTTTAACACAGAGAAGGGATATGGCTTTATCTCCAACGACAACGGAGGCGACGATGTGTTCGTGCACTTCTCCGCGATCCAGAAGGAAGGCTTCAAGAACCTGAACGAGGGCCAGAAGGTGACCTTTGAGATCGAGACGGATCCCAACAACCCCAGCAAGCTGCGTGCTGCAAACGTTTGCATTGTTGAGGCTTAAGTCCTGAAAAAGAGAGCCGGGGGGCTCTCTTTTTTATTGACAAACGGTGATAGGTGCGTTATAATAGTGGTAGGAAAGGAGGTGCGGCAATGGATGCGATCATAGAGTATTTTCTATACGCGGGGAAGCTCGTGCTTCTGACGCTTGGCGTGTTTGCCGTTTGCGGACTTGCCGCCTATCTTGCCGAACGGCTGTTCGTGCGGGTGTCGGGGTCTCCAAAATTCATATACGTGTCCTCCGTGATCGGTACGCCGATTCATGAATTGGGGCACGCGGTAATGTGCTTGCTGTTCGGGCACAGGATCACCGAAATGCGATTGCTTCTGCCCCCGGGGCATCCCTCGGGGACGCTTGGATACGTGTCGCACGACTATAACCCGCGCAACCCGTGGGCGCGGCTGGGAAATTTGTTTATCAGCCTCGGTCCCATCTTCAGTGGACTTGGTGTGATGATCCTGATGCTGTTTTTGTGCTTTCCCACGCAATGGAGCGATTACGTAGCCACCTCGGGTGCCATGGCGGCGGGGGAGCGGACGCTTTGGCAGATCGTGTCGGGCGTTCTTTCGCTTTTACTTTCACTCCCCGCAGCATTTGCCGAGCGCTGGTGGGCGGCGTTGATCGGAATCGTGGTGATTCTGTTCGTTTCGCAGCACGTCACCCTCAGCGGAGAGGATATCAGGGGAGCGTTCAGCGCCATGCCCGTGTATCTGCCCCTGATTGTTGTGTTTGCGCTCGTGACCTTTTTGCTCGACGTGGAGACCTTGGTTCTATCCCGCCTTTGGACGGTCAATTTGTGGCTTTTGTCGCTCTTTGCCATTGTCATTGCGTTTTCCTTGGTCTGGATTCTCATCGGTCTTGTAGTGCTTTTGATTCGCAAATGCTTTAAGAGGTGATTGAATAAGAGCTTGTCGATTTTTTGCGCGAAAAGGAAAAAAGCTTCCTTTTTGCACAAAAAGCTCTTGACAAGCTCTTTTTTTTATGCTATAATTTGAGAACTGTTCTCAAATTGAAAGGGAAGCTACATGGAAAAGAAGCATTATCAAACGCAAGGGCGTGTTGCGCTGACCGATTTTTTGGAGCTGCACCCCGACAGACAATACACGGCGGACGAGCTGTATGAGATCCTTTCTGCCCGGGTCGAGGTAGGAAAGAGCACGGTCTACCGCCTGCTCTCCGAGCTCTGCCGCGACGAGGTCGTGCGTCGCTTTCGCAGCACCGCGCGCCAGTGCAACGTCTATCAGTACATCGGCACGTCCTGCGACTGCCGCAATCACTTTCACGAAAAATGCGTCAAGTGCGGTAAGGTCGATCATCTGGATTGCCACGCAACGGCGGACTTTATTCGCCACCTCTCCGCAGAGCACGGCTTTTTGGTGGATTGCGGACAAACGATTTTGTACGGCGTTTGCGCGTCCTGCCGCAAGGGGGTGTGAGCATGCCTGAATTTTTACACGAAGCGGGGCACGTGCTATGTCACAGTCTGCTCCACACGCTGTTGGATACCTTAAAAATTTTACCGTTCCTCTTTTTAACGTATCTGCTCATGGAGTTTCTTGAGCATAAGGCGGGGAACGCCACCGAGCGGTGGCTGCGCGGCTCGGGCAAGGTGGGGCCGCTCTTGGGCGGTGCTCTCGGAATGCTTCCGCAATGCGGATTTTCCGCGGCGGCATCGGGGCTTTATACGGGACGCATCGTTACAACGGGCACGCTGATCGCGGTTTATCTGTCCACGTCCGACGAAATGCTGCCGATCCTGATCTCCTCGGGCGCTCCTGTGGGAACCATTGCCAAGCTCCTTTTGACAAAGCTTGTCATCGGTGTTGTCGCGGGCTTTTGCGTGGACGGCGTGGCGTATCTTGCGCGCCGCAGACTCCCCGCGCGCAAATCCGCTGATTTTGAGGAACTTTGCGAGCGCGAAAACTGCCATTGCGAGGGCAAGCATTTTGCTCTTTCCGCACTCAAGCATACCCTCTATATTACAATTTTTCTTCTGATCTTCACCTTTGCGATCAACGTCGCGGTGGAGGTGATCGGGGAGGAGCGTATTCAGGCGTTGGTGCTGAACCGTCCCGTTTTGGGGAGTCTCTTGGCCGCCTTCGTCGGTCTGATTCCAAACTGCGCGTCCTCGATCGTGCTGACAACGCTCTTTACGGAGGGCGTGATCAGCGCGGGGGCGGCTCTGTCGGGGCTGCTTGTCAACGCGGGCGTGGGCTTGGCGGTGCTGTTTCGCAACAACCGTCCCGTGCGCGATTCCATCCGCGTGGTGCTGATTCTTTGGTGCATTGCCGTGGCGTGCGGTATTCTGATCGACCTGACCCCTATCGGTGGGTGGATCGCAGTATAAAACAAAAAAGCGGCTTTCGCCGCTTTTTTTGTTGTTTATGCGTTGATGCCTGCCTCGTGGCGAAGCTGACGTGCGATGTCCTCGTAGCGCACGTTTTCCTGACCAAGGAGCAGGATGTTCTTGAGCTTGGTTTCCTGAAGGGCTATCGGGCAAGCGTCGCCGCTGACGTTGAGCTTTTTGTAGAGCTCGCGGGCGAGCAGAGTCAGCTCCTCGTCGAGAGATTGAAGCCTTGCTGCCTTTTTCTGATCGCTCATGGCGGGATCGTTTTGCACGATCAGCATCTTCTTGGCAATCAGCTTGGCTTTCTGTCCGTATTCGCGCACGGTGTCGTTGTCCAAAGGGGAATCCTTGCGGTTGAGGTAGCGATATTTTCCGCGTGCGTAGCGGCGGGATTCCTGGTCGGCAAATAGCTCCTTGTGGCGGGGCTGCTCGTGCAGCTCGCGATACAGGCACTCCGCGCGGCGGGACAGGTGCGCGTTCAGCTCTGCCTCACGCTCCAGCTTTTCCAAGCGGTCGGTGTCCAAAATATCGCGGCGGAAGGTGGTGATGTCGTCATATTCCGCAAGCTTGAGCGCATAGGTCAGCTTGCCGCCCTGGAGCCGCGCGTCAACGGTGTACAGGCACACGCGATAGCTGTCGTTGATCATCAGGCTCAACGGTGTGGTTTCAAGAAGGAGATCCTTGCCTGCAGAGTAATTCTTGCGGATCTTGAGCTTTACGGTATGCATACCGGGGCTGACGCGGAACACGGAAAATTCCCGACACAGATCCAAAGCACCGATCTCATGGCCGTCGATGTAAACGATTGCGTGGTTTACGGGGCCATGGAAGACCTCGCAGCCCTCGGCGTTCTTTTTCTTGTCCTTTTTGTATTTTTGCACTGCTTGGTCGGGATCCTTGTCCCCAAGGAGGGCGGTTGCATTCTCGGTATATTCGTAGGGGGGAGCTGTGATGATGGAGCGGACGCTGATGACGATGGCGTTGTGCAGAACGGGGTCGAGCGTTGCCGCCTTGATCGCGTCGGCGGTTTCCTCAATGGCAAGCTCCGTGGTGTAGCACTCCAGATAGGTGCGGCGCGCGCCGGCTGTTGTGGCGGCGCGGAAGATTCCAAACGCGAGGCACAAAAGAAGCCCAAGCCCCAGCGTCAAGACCGCGTACAGATATCCTCTCGGGTTTTGCGGATTTGCTCTGTAGGGGAGCCAGACCATGATTGCGGCAATAAGACCGATGACGGTTGCAATGACCATCAGTACACCGAGAAAGCTGCGGCGCTTTTCAAGTGCCTTCCAGCGCGCGAGTGATTCCTGACGCATGATCGTTGCGGTCAGATAATCGGATCTCAATGCGGACATTTGCTCCGCATCGTAAGCTGTGTTTTTAGACATGTAGCGATCCTTCCTTCCGTTCGTTTGCCGCCAAGGCGGCTGATAAGAATACTATTATATCTATTATAAAATTATTTTCGTCTTTTGTCAAGGGTTTGCGCGAAAAAAGCGCAACGGGAAAAGCTTTACAAAAAATGGTTTTGTTGAAATTCAGTTCACAATTTTGTTGTATGATAAAAGCATCAACAGCAAGGAGGTCATTGATATGTTTCAGATTTTGGTTGTTGAGGATGATAAAAACGTCCGCAAGCTGATGTCCGCGGTGCTGTCGCGCTACGGCTACGATCCCATCTGTGCCGCCGACGGTGTGGAGGCGCTGGAGGTGCTGGATCACAAGCACGTGGATCTGATTATTCTGGACGTGATGATGCCGCGCATGGACGGCTATGAATTTACCAACACGCTTCGCATGGCGGGGAACAATATCCCGATTTTGATGGTAACGGCGCGCGAGACGCAGGACGACAAGAAGCGCGGCTTTATCATCGGCGCGGACGATTATATGGTCAAGCCCGTGGATGAGGAGGAGATGATCCTTCGTATTGCTGCCCTTTTGCGCCGCTCGCAGATCGCGGGGGAGCGAAAGCTGACGGTGGGAAGCACCACGCTTTATTACGATGCCTTAGCGGTGGAAACCGCCGAGGGGCTCTTAGAGCTGCCGCAAAAGGAATTCCTGCTGCTCTTTAAGCTCCTTTCTTATCCCAACAAGATCTACACGCGCCGCCAGCTGATGGACGAGATCTGGGATATGGACAGTGAGAGCGACGAGAGAACGGTGGACGTGCACGTCAGTCGCCTGCGTGACCGTTTTCGCGACAACAAGGATTTTGATATCGTGACCGTGCGCGGTCTGGGATATAAGGCGGTCGTGAACAAATGAAGAAAGAAAAAAAGCGGAAAAGCCCCGAAAAGCAAAGACGTATGCGCGTTTGGAACACGTTGCGCTGGCGTTTGACGCTCTTCGTGCTGGCCATTCTCTTAATTTCGGGCATTTTGACGTGGCTTGTGCATTTTTTGCTGGTGCTTTTGTTCTCTGGCGCGCCCCTCATCGCGCTTCTGACGCTCAACCCCTACACGTTTTTGCTGATCATGCTGGGCGTTTGTACCCTGATCGGCACGGTGCTGGTCGGCAAACTCGGCTTTTACTATCTGCGTCCGCTCAAGCGCTTGATTTCGGCAACCAAAGAGGTCAAGCGAGGCAATTATAAGGTACAGATCCCCGAGGATAAGGGCTTGGAGAGCGAGATGGGTAGCCTGATCGCGAACTTCAACGAGATGACGCGTGAGCTGGACGGGATCGAGCTGTTCCGCAATGATTTTATCAACAATTTCTCGCATGAATTCAAAACGCCCATCGTGTCCATCCGCGGCTTTGCGAAGGAATTGCAGAGGGAGGACCTGACGGCGGAGCAACGAAGCGAATACGCGACCATTATCGCGGAGGAGGCAGACCGCTTGGCGCGGCTTTCGACCAACGTGTTAGAGCTTTCCAAGCTTGAGAACCAGCAGATCGTTTCGGGAAAAACGCGGTTCGACCTTGCCGAGCAGCTGCGTCAATGCATTCTGCTTTTAGAGCCGCAGTGGGCACAAAAGTCTATCGAAATGATCCCCGAATTGGATGAGGCGGAGATCTGCTCAAATGCCGAGATGCTGGCGCAGATCTGGAAAAATCTGCTCTCCAACGCTATCAAATTCACGCCCGAGGGCGGCACGGTCTGGGTGACGATGCGCGCTACCGAGCGCGAGGTCATTGTGACCGTCAAGGATACGGGTGTCGGCATGACCGAGGAGGTTCAAAGCCATATTTTTGAAAAGTTTTACCAAGGAGACCCGTCGCATCACCGCATGGGCTACGGGATCGGTCTCACCATGGTCGATCGCATCGTCAAGCTGCTTGGCGGAACGATCAGCGTTCAAAGCGCGGTCGGCGAGGGTAGCACCTTTACCGTGGCGCTGCCAAACGAGCAAACGGTGGAGGCAGAGCTGATTGAATAAAAAAGGTGGGGTGTCACGCATTTGCGTGGCACCCCGTTTTGTGTTCAGTTCTCGATCTTTTCGTGCTCGCGCGAGCGAAACAGGAGCGAGATGCACCAGATGCCCGCCAGAGCGACAACGGTGTAGATCACGCGGCTCAAGAGCGAGGACTGTCCGCCACAGATCCATGCAACGATGTCAAATTGGAACAGACCGATGCTGCCCCAGTTGAGCGCGCCGACGATGGTCAGAATCAGCGCAATGCGATCCATAATCATAACAGTTTCTCCTTTGCTTGTTCGGGACGCGTCGTCTTTGCGACGTTTTGAAGGATCCCGACTATAGTTTGCACAGCATTTGCGCTCTTATACGGTCGAAAAGCTGGAAGGTTTGATAAAAATGCAAAAAAAACGAAAAAACGATCGGATATTTCGAATGGTTTTCCGATGGCTTGATTGATTTTCTTTAGCTTTTGTGCTACAATAAGAGCAGATTGATAAACGGAGACGACTTATCCGTTGCCGCGCATGCTTGCAGGGTGAGGGAAATGTGAGTGCGGCTCTTGATATTTGTCTTGAAATATGATATACTGAAATTATCGAAAAAGGGAAGGGCCGAGTTTATATGAAACTGATCCACTGTGCGGATTTACATCTGGACTCACCGATGGAGTCCAATCTATCCTCCGATCAAGCGCGGGAACGCAAGGGCGAGCTCCGCGCAACCTTTGCGCGCCTTGTCTCTGCGGCCGATGAGTGCGGGGCTGACGCGATCCTGATCGCGGGGGATCTTTTTGATTCGGAGCACGTGACCAAAAGCACCGAAAAATACGTGCGCGAGCTGATCCGCTCGCATCCGCGCCTTTGCTTTTTCTATCTCGCGGGCAACCACGACCGCGCAAGCGCGCTCAAGGAGTGGGAGGAGTGCCCCGAAAACCTCTTTTTGTTCGGGGACGGCTGGACGAGCCATACGCTTTTTGACGTGGTGATCACGGGCAGTGAGCGTCCCAATCCCGATACGCTCACGCTCTCTCCCGACGCCTGCAACATTGTGCTTTTGCACGGACAGGTGCGAACGGGGCGGGGGGCTTCGCGCGACGAGATGATCCATCTCGGGAAATACAAGGGAAAGAATATTGATTATCTGGCGCTGGGGCACGTGCACGAATACTGTGTCGAGGCGCTGGACCGCCGCGGCGTTGCGTGCTATGCGGGCTGCCTTGAGGGGCGCGGCTTTGACGAGTGCGGTGAAAAGGGATACGTTCTTTTGGAGATTGAAAACGGACGCGTCCGCCATACCTTTGTGCCCTTTGCGACGCGCACGCTGCACACCGTTGCGTGTGACGTCACGGGCTTTTCCTCGCAGCTGGAGCTGGAGGAGCGGGTGCAGGCGACGGTTGCGGGGATTTGCGCGCGCGATCTTGTGAAGCTCGTTTTGTGTGGCGAATGTCCTCCGGACGCGCACAAGGATGTAGCCCCCTTGCGCACGATGCTGTCGGAGCGGTTCTATTTCGCAAAGCTACGGGACGAGTGCCGCATGCTCATCCGCCCCGAGGACTATGCCAACGACGTCTCACTCAAGGGTGAATTTGTGCGTCGCGTGCTGGCGTCTGATTTGCGCGAGGAGGAAAAGGCGCGCGTGATCGCGTGCGGCTTGCGCGCTTTGGCGGGAGAGGAGATCGGAATATGAAGCTTTTACGGTTACATATTGAAAACTTCGGCACGCTCCGCGATTACCGCATGGAGCTCTGTGACGGCCTGAACGTTTTGCACGAGGAAAACGGCTGGGGAAAGACCACTCTTGCCGTCTTTATCAAGGCGATGCTTTACGGCATGCCCGCGAGCACAAAGCGCTCTCTTGACGAAAACGAGCGCAAAAAATACATGCCGTGGCAGGGGGGCGCGTATGGCGGAAGCCTTGAGTTTTCCTGCGCGTCGGGGGAGTTCCGCATTGAGCGCTTCTTTGGCTCCAAGGAGTCGGAGGACAGCTTTGCTCTGTACGACCTGCGCACAAATCTTGCGAGCCGCGCGTTTGACGCAAACGTAGGCTTGGCGCTTTTCGGGATCGACGCCGATTCCTTTGAACGCTCGGTCTATCTTTCCCAGCGGACGCTTGGAAAGAGTGATAACGGTGATATTGTTGCGCGGTTGAGCGGCTCCTTGGACGCCGTAGACGACATTGGAAGCTACGACGGAGCCATGGCGGCACTTGAAAAGCGTCGGCAGTTTTATTTTCTGCGCGGCGGCAAGGGGCGCGTGGCAGAGCTTGACGGGGCTCTTGCCGAAGCGCACAGAACGCTGGAGGAGCTCAGGCGCGTACGCGATACGCTTGAAGGCAAGGAAAAGAACGCGGCGCGCAGCGGCGAGGAGCTGGCGCGCATTACAAAGGATTTGGAGCGCGTGCGTGAGGCGCGTCTGCGCGCGAGCCACGTTGAGCAAAAGGCGCGCATGCTGAACGAATTGCGCGACTTGGATGCCGAAAAAAAGAAGCTGGAGCGATTGCTGCACGGCCATCATCCAAGCGAGGCGGCTCTGTCCGAGCAAAGAGAGCTGTTGGTACAATTGCAAGGGGCAAAGGCACGGCTGGATGCGATTCCGAGCACGCCGATTCTGCCCGAGCGTACGGTGCTTCTGACACAGGACGCATACAATTCCTCTCCCAAGGGCGAGATGCTCCCCAAATTGGAGCGCGCGAGCGGAGAATGGAGCGAGCTTTGCCGCGAGGAGGCACTTTTGCGTGCCTCTATGGGTGGCTCCCGTCGCTTTGAGGGGGGCGTTCCCACAGACGATGAGCTTGGTTCCGCAAGGCGCGCGCTGGAAAGCACTCAAAAAAATCAAACCGACGCGCCCGCCAAGGCACGCTTGTCGAGCGGATGGGCGTGGGTGCTTCGCATTGCGGGTATTTGCTGTACGGCGCTGGGAATCCTTTGGATGCCTGCGCTGATCGTTGGAATTTTGCTGCTGGTCGCGTCCGCGGTCGAGCTTGCCGTTGCCTGTGTGCGCGCATCGCGTCGCTCCAAGGCGCGCGCAGCGCGCGCGGCGGCAGAGGCGGCACGGCGGCAGAACGCGCTGCAATCGGTTCGTGCGCTGCTGCACCGCTACGGTATAGAGGAGGGAGACCCGGCGCGCGGCTTGGACGAGCTTTCCTATCTTGTGCGCGCGTACCATAAGGAGCTGGAAGCGGCGCGCGAAGGGAAGGCGCGGCTTGCGGAAATGACTGAGCGCAAGAAGCAGGTCATCAGCTTTTTGCGTACGGGATTTCGTCTTTACGGTGTGGAATTAAAGGAGAAAAACGACTACCGCGACGAGCTGGAGACGCTCAAGCGCGATCTTGCGAGCTTTGCGCGCGCGGAGAAGGCCGAGCGTGAGCACCGCCGTGAGCGTGCCGAGGCAGAGACGCGTTGCCGTGAGCTGCGTGAGCGGATGCGTCCGTTTTTGGACACGTACGACCCCGAAAAGCAGTATACGGCGGGTGAGCTTTTGCGATTGGTTGATTCCCTCGAGCGGGATTACCGCCGCGTCCTTGCCGACGAGGCGACCAAGACGCGCGAATTGACAGCGTTTATGCGTGAGAAGGCCATGAACGAGGACGAGGTGCTTGACGACGAGCAAACGCTGCGCGAGCGCGCGGAGGAGCTTCAGCGCATGTTGGAGACGCAACAACGCAACCATAATGTGCTTTTAAATGAGATCGAACGGCTTTCGGCAGACGCGGATCGCATTCCCGAGATGGAGGCGCGCGTGCTATCCTTGACTGAGGAGCTGGCAGAGGCGACCGTCAACAAAAAGACGGTGGACCTGACGAAGGACTATCTGGAGGAGGCAAAGCTGGCGCTTTCCACGCGGTATCTGAAGGATATGACCGCAAGCTTTTCACATTATCTTTCGATCCTGACCGCGGGCGCGGCACCCGAATCGGTCATGAGCCCATCCCTTGACGTCTCCTTGCGCACGGGCGGAAAAACGCATGAGATCGGATATTTCAGCCGCGGCTGGCGAGATGCCGTGCAGCTCTGTGTCAGGCTGTCCTTGGCCGAGGCCTTGTGCGGTGACGGTGAGCGGCCGTTCCTGCTTTTGGACGACCCGTTCGTCAATCTGGACGACGAGCGCCTGACTGCCGCCAAGCGTCTTTTGAAGGTGCTTTCGGAGCGCTATCAGATCATTCACATGGTCTGCCACGCGGAAAGAGGCTGACGGCATGCGGACGCTGGGACTTTATTTACACATCCCGTTTTGCCAAAGCAAGTGCCTGTACTGTGATTTTTGCTCCTTGCCGCATGCGTCGGAGGAGCTGCGTGAGCGGTACGTGGATGCGCTTTGCCGCGATCTGCGGGAGAAAAGCGGGGCTTGTGCCGACTGTGCGGTGGATACGGTGTATCTGGGCGGCGGCACACCCACGGTCCTTTCGACAGAGCAGCTGGAGCGGATCATGGAAACGGTGTTTTCTTGCTACCGTGTTGTAAAAAACGCTGAAATAACGGCGGAATGCAACCCCGCGACCGCGACGCGTGAGGTGCTTTTGCGCCTGCGCCGCGCGGGGATCAATCGCTTGAGCGTGGGGCTTCAAAGCGCACACGCGAACGAATTAAAGGCCTTGGGACGGGCCCACAGCTTTGCGGATTTTTGCCGCACGTGGGAGGACGCGCGGTCGGTCGGGTTTGAGAATTTGAGCGCGGACGTGATGTCGGGGATCCCGCATCAAACGCGGGCGAGCTATCTTGAAACGCTTCGCCTGCTTTGTACGCTCGCGCCCGAGCATATCTCGGCCTACGGGCTGATCGTGGAGGATGGCACGCCCTTTGGCAGGATGGCAGAGCGTCTGCCGCTCCCCGACGAGGAGGAGGCGCGCGCGATGTACTTCGATGGAATCGCGTATCTGGCGTCGGAGGGCATCAATCAATACGAAATCAGCAATTTTGCGCGCACGGGGTATGAATCCCGCCACAACCTCAAATACTGGAATTGCGATGAGTTCCTCGGCTTCGGCCCTGCCGCCTATTCGGATTTTGGCGGCGCGCGGTTTGGGAATACGCGGGACGTGTGTGCATATATTGAGGGTAGAGACGTTTGCTGCGAGCGTGAAGTGCCCGACGCACGTGAGCGCGCCAACGAATACGTGATGCTGCGCATGCGCTTGTGTGAGGGGATCTCCCGAGCGGCATTTGAAGGGCGCTTTGAAACGGATTTTTCGGCACTGGCCTCGTCGCTTGAAAAATACCTGCAGATGGGGCTTGTCAAAAGGACGGAACAAGGCTACGCTTTTACGCCCGAGGGCATGTACGTCAGCAATGCGATCCTATCCGAGATCCTTGACTTCTCCCGATAACGCGAAAAAAAGCTCTTGACAAGAGAGGCTTTTTCGTGTAGAATAGTATTACCACCACGTAATGAACATAAGAAAAGGATAAAGCTATGAGTGAACAGAACAACGAACGTGAATTTTTTACCCTTGTTGACGAGGAGGGTAACGAGATCGAATTTGAAAAGATCGCTGAAGTCGAAATGAAGGGCAACCGCTACGTTGCTATGATCCCCGCTGACGGATCAACCGCTGAGGACGGCTTTTGCGAGTACGTGATCCTGCGCGTTGAGGACGAGGACGGCGAGGTCTCCTTCGTTTCCGTGGATGACCCCGACGAGGAGGACGACGTTGCGGATCTCTTTGACGATCTGTTCTCCGAGGAGATCGACTACGACGCAAAATAATGGATTTCTGCCTGCTTAGCTCGTGATAATCGGTGATAATGAACCTACAAGCGATTAAAGGAGCCTGATCCGTCGGTGGTTTGCAGACCTCCCGTATGCCGCATCGATTGACTTGTCTCGGCTGCATTTCGGACGTTGGGAGCAGTAAAGCCGACCTGAGGGCACCGCCCTGGAATACAGGGTTCTACCTTCCCGATTACACGGCTCGGCGGGTTTTTGAACGGTTTTGTTGATGTGGGGAGAGGGGGACTTCTTGAAAGAAGTCCCCCTCTCCCCATACCCCTCACCCTTCAAGAACCTTCACGTAAGGGCACACCCCCGAGATCGGTGTTGTTAAGACACCGAACTCGGGGGTGTGTGCGCTTCTGCGAAGCGCATTTTCGGTTGAGGCGTGAATCATCTGCTCCGCCAATATCGGAATGCTATGCGCATTGTCGCCCCTACAATGTTCGTTTATGCGGCGAACAACCTTTGCCTCCCTCCGCGAGGGAGGGGGACCGCGATAGCGGTGGAAGGAGTAAGCGAAACAGAGGAGTTGCACCTTCAAGCGGTGTGTGATTTTTTGTACACGCTTACTCCTTTCGTCATTTTCTTGCGAAAATGCCACCTCCCTCGCGGAGGGAGGCTAACGCAAGACCATATTTTTAACAACAAAACCTACCTTGGAGCCGTTTTGTACGGCGCGATTTTTGCGGGACGTCGGGGGCGCCGTCCCCTACGCCCCCTCAGTCGCCTTACGGCGCCAGCTCTCCCAAAGGGAGAGCCTAACACTGTCGCAAAACTAACTTTGTGGAGCGCTTGGGATGTGGGGCCCAAGTGCTTGCGGCAGTACCTTTCCGTACGCATAGAATACTTTCCCATACAGTAGAGTCTGTACTGCACATGCGAACTTTCACCGACGCAAAACAAAAGAGGGTATACAATGTAGTGCACCCTCGATTGGGAAAATAATATCCACGTAGGTGAAAGTTTTTGAGAGGGGTTTGGGGAGGACTTTTTTCAAAAAGTCCTCCCCAACGCGTCCCCTCAAAAATCCGGCGTATAAGCTGTGGTTGCCGAGGAGAGGTCCTGCGAAAAACCGTCAAAGCCGAGGCTTGACGCGACGGAGAGGACGGATTGATACTCAAAGCTTGTAAGGCGCCGGTGAAGATTTTTGTAGGGGGAATCCATAGCAAAATCAGGCGTGTACTGACACATCAGGGAAAGCAGGAACGCGTCGGAACCAAAGCGGTCGTGAAGGGCGTTTAAGAGCGCGATGGAGTCCTTGCGGTGCCCGGGGAGCACAAGATGGCGCACGAGTGTGCCGCGAAGCAGCACGCTTTTGTCGGCGCTGAAGCGCGGAGCGCCTGTTTGGCGGAGCATTTCGGCAAACGCTTTGACGGCCACCTCAAAATAATCGGGCGCGGCGGAATACACGGCGGAGATCTCCCCCGAAAAATACTTCATGTCGGGCAAATAAATATCAACAAGCCCGTCGAGCGCACGCAGGGAATCGACCGATTCGTAGCCGCTGCTGTTCCACACGACGGGCACGCCAAGGCGCGGCTTGATTGCTTCCAGGAGGGGGACGAGCTGGCGGGTGTAGTGGGTTGGCGTGACGAGATTGACGTTTTGCGCCCCGTCCGCCACAAGTTGGAGCATGGCGTCCGCCAATTCATCGGCGCGCATGCTTTTGCCGATGTCCGCGCGGCTGATCGCGCGGTTCTGACAAAAAACGCACCGCAGATTACAACCGCTGAAAAAGACGGTGCCCGAGCCGTTTTTGCCGCTGATGATCGGCTCTTCCCACGCGTGGCGCGAGATGCGCGCGACCGAAAAAACGCTACCCGTTTGACAGAAGCCGCGCTTTTCGCCATCGCGGTCGATATTACATTTTCGCGGACATTGATCGCAAAGCATAGGCACCTCCGGGTGTTTTTTTGTATTATAGCACATCCCCGCGCAAAAGTCAAGCGGAGCGGGCGCGCGACGATTTTGTCAAAAACCGTTGACATGTGCGCGTAAATGTGGTAAAATAAATGCCGTTGCGAAAAAAAGGAGATCAAAATGGATTTGGTTTTTATTGGAAAAAGCGTTGCGTTTGGCGTTGCGCTTGCGATGGATGCCTTTTCGGTGTCGGCGGCGAACGGCTTGCACGAGCCTTGTATGAGGCGGAGAAAAATGCTTGGAATCGCGGGGATGTTCGCGTTTTTTCAGGCCCTGATGCCCATGATCGGGTGGGTCTGCGTACATACTGCCGCGCAGGCGTTTACGTCCTTTAATAAGCTGATCCCGTGGATCGCGCTGGTGCTTTTGTCCTTCATTGGGGGCAAGATGCTTGTGGAGGGGATTTTGCAGATGAGGCGCGGTGAGACGTGCGAGGAACGGGAGATCAAGGCAGGCTTTGGCGCCTTGGTGGTGCAGGGCGTTGCGACCTCGATCGACGCGCTTTCGGTCGGATTTGACATTGCGTCCTACGATTGGCTGATGGCGCTGACGTCGGCGCTGATCATAGCCGTCGAGACCTTCTTTATCTGTTGGGGCGGTGTTCTGGTCGGTAAAAGATTCGGCACGCGGCTTGAATCTCGGGCGTCGATTTTCGGCGGCGTGATCCTGATTTTGATCGGGCTTGAGATCTTTATCAGCGGCTTGCTTGCGTAAGGTCAAAGTGTTAAAATTGTAAATAAAATTTCAATATTCTCAAAAGCGGGGGCATTTTACTTTACAAGCCCCTGCTTTTGTGCTATAATTTTGAATGCAAAGAATTGCAGGAGGTATGAATGATGAACTGGGAAAAAATTTGGCAAAGCACGCAGGATTGGCTGTTTGGAACGGTGACGAACGTGGGGCTGAAGCTCTTGGCGGCGCTGCTGGTGCTGATCGTGGGCCGTATTATTATCAAGGCGGTCGTAAAAAAGCTGCGTAACGGCAAGGGCACGCAGAAAATGGAGCCTACCGTGGCACATTTTTTGGCAAACTTTGTGAATATTGGCCTGAATATTGTGTTGGTCGTCTCCATTATCGCTATTCTTGGCGTTCCGATGGCGTCCGTGATCGCAGTGATCGCGTCTGCGGGTGTTGCGGTCGGTCTGGCTCTGCAGGGGGCGCTAAGCAACCTTGCGGGCGGTATTATGATCCTGATCTTCCACCCCTTCCGTGTCGGTCATTTTATTGAGACCGCCGGCTTTTCGGGCACGGTTCAGGATATCGACATTTTCTACACGAAGCTCCACACGCCCGACAACAAGGTGGTAACGATTCCCAACGGAACCGTGATGGCGTCCTCGATCACCAACTATTCGATCAACGATACCCGCCGCGTGGATCTTTCCTTCAGTGTGGCGTACGGTACCGACGTTGAAAAGGTCAAAACGATCCTCTTGGAGGAGGCAGGGAAGCATGAAAAGGCGCTCAAGGATCCCGAACCCTTCTGCCGTCTGACCAAGCATAGCGAAAGCTCGCTTGATTTTACGCTTCGCGTTTGGGCTTCCAAGGATGATTACTGGCAGGTCAATTTCGATCTGCTTGAGGCGATCAACAAGAGATTTGAGGAAGAAAATATTGAAATCCCCTTCAATCAGATCGACGTGCACATGAAATAAGACAAAAGGGAGCGGTCGCACGACCGTTCCCTTTTTATGAACCGAAATGCTTTATGCACCCAACAAAATAAAGCAGTGTACACAAAAAAGTGACGCTTATTTTTACACACTTTTCACGGGTGAAGAATTGACTTTAAAGGGAATTTATGGTACAATACTAACAGATATCTTATGAAAGGATTTTTTACGGAAGCGAAATGATAAAAAAGCTTGCGCGGTGCATCCGCGAATACAAAAAGCCGACGGTTCTGACGCTGTTTCTGATGATTGGCGAGGCCATCGTGGAGACCTTAATCCCGTTCGTGACGGCCACCTTTCTGATCAACCGCATCCAGACGGACGGCAAGGATCTTGCAATCTCGCACATTCTTTTGTGGGGCGGGGTGCTTGTTTTCATGGCGCTGGTGTCGCTCGCTTGCGGAGGGCTTGCGGGCTTTACCTCGGCGCGTGCCGCAGCGGGCTTTGCCAAAAATCTGCGCCACGATATTTTTGCGCGCGTGCAGACCTTCAGCTTTGGAAATATTGATAAATTCTCGACCTCGTCGCTTGTCACGCGCGTGACCACCGACGTGGCAAACGTGCAGATGTCCTTCATGATGATCATCCGCACAGCGGTGCGAAGCCCTCTGATGCTGATCTTTTCGGTCGTTATGTCGGCCGTGATGGGCGGATGGCTTGCCGCGACCTTTGCTGTGGTGATCCCGATTTTGGTGTGTGGCTTGCTTCTGATCAGCCGCCGCGCGATGCCCGCATTCCGTCGCGTGTTCAAAAAATACGACCGTCTCAACGAATCCATCGAGGAAAACGTGCGCGCGATGCGCGTGGTCAAGGGATTTTCGCGCGAGGAGCACGAAAAAGAGAAGTTTGCCGCAGCGGCAGACGCGATTACCGACGATTTTACGCGCGCAGAGCGCATTGTGGCGGTCAATACGCCCTTGATGAATTTCTGCATGTATTTTAACATGACCGTGGTGCTCCTGCTCGGCTCTTTTATGGCGGTGAACGGCATTGGCGGTGTGCAGATCGGTCAGATCTCGGCACTTCTAACCTACGGCATGCAGATTTTGATGTCCTTGATGATGCTTTCAATGATCTACGTGATGCTGACCATTTCCTCGGAATCCGCCAAGCGTATTTGCGAGGTGCTGGACGAGGAGCCCTCGATGAAGGAGTCCGAAAACCCCGTTTTGACGGTTGCCGACGGCTCGATTGATTTTGAGGACGTCAGCTTTAAATATTCCGAAGCTGCAGAACGGTATGCGCTTTCGGACATTGATCTGCATATTCGACCGGGCATGACCGTTGGAATTTTGGGTGGAACGGGCTCGAGCAAGACCTCGCTCGTGCAGCTGATCCCGCGCCTTTACGATGTCAGCAAAGGTGCGGTCAAGGTTGGCGGCGTGGACGTGCGCGATTATAGCATTTCTGCGTTGCGTGACAGCGTTGCGATGGTATTGCAAAAGAATCTGCTTTTCTCGGGCACGATCAAGGAAAACCTGCGTTGGGGCAACCCGAACGCTACCGACGAGGAGCTTGTGGAGGCTTGCAGGCTGGCGCAGGCGCATGAATTTGTGTCCTCCTTCCCAAACGGGTACGATACCGTGATCGAGCAGGGCGGCACGAACGTTTCGGGCGGTCAGAAGCAGCGCCTTTGCATCGCGCGCGCACTGCTGAAAAAGCCGAAAATATTGATCCTTGACGATTCGACGAGTGCGGTGGATACCAAGACCGACGCGCTCATTCGTGCGGGCTTTGCCGAGTATATCCCCGAGACGACCAAGATCATCATTGCCCAGCGCGTGTCCTCTGTGGAGCACGCCGACCTGATCCTTGTCATGGAAAACGGACGGATTGCCGCGCGCGGCACACACGCGGAGCTGCTGGCATCCAGCGAGATCTACCGCGAGGTACACGAGCAGCAAACGAACGGAGGTGACGAGAATGAATAAGCAGCCTCCCATGAAGCGCAAGATCAACACGCGAGTGCTCTCTCGCGTATTGAAAATGCTCTTTTCCTACTATCCCGTGTTGGTGCCCGTTTCGATCGCCTGTATTGTGTTTTCCGCTATTACGGCGGCGATCCCCGCGATTTTCCTGAAGGAGGTCACAAACGCGATCACGTATAGCGTAAAGGAGGGGCTTGATTGGAGCGTGGCATCCGAGCTGATCGTTCCCAAGGTGATAATCCTCGTCGGCTTTTACGTGATTTCGATCATCGCCGTGGCGTTGGAGACCCAGCTGATGGCGCGCGTGACGCAGAGCTTCCTCGGTAAGATTCGTAAGACGCTGTTCTCGCGCATGCAGGATCTGCCGATCAAGTATTTTGATACCAACAAGCACGGCGACATCATGAGCCGTTACACCAATGATATTGACACCCTGCGTCAGCTTGTGGGGCAGTCCATGCCCACCTTGATCCGCGCGGGCACGATCGTGGTTGCCGTGTTCTTTATCATGCTGTTTTACAGCGTCCCCTTGACACTGGTGCTGCTTCTTGGCGTGGCTTTGATGGCCATGGTCACGCGCTTTTTCGGTGGAAATTCCGCGAAATTCTTCATCCGTCTGCAAAAATCCGTCGGACGTCAGGAGGGCTTTGTGCAGGAGATGATGAGCGGGCAGAAGGTGGTCAAGGTGTTCTGCCACGAGTCGGCGGCCGAGGCGGATTTTGATGCGCTCAACAATGAGCTCTACGAAAACGCCTACCGCGCAAACGCAAGCGCGAATATGCTCGGCCCCATCATCATGAATATCGGTAACGTTCTGTACGTGATACTGGCAACGGTCGGCTCGATCTTTTTGGTGGCAGACCTGCCGAACCCCGGCATTCAAAGCCTGTTTACGCATAGCGTGGCGATAGATGCGGGTATTATCGTGTCCTTTCTTTCCATGGCAAAGCAGTTTACGGGCAACATCAATCAGGTGTCCCAGCAGATCAACTCGGTCGTCATGGCCTTGGCGGGGGCGGAGCGCGTGTTTGCCTTGATGGACGAGGCGCCCGAGGCAGATGAGGGCTACGTGACCTTGGTGGACGCGATCGAAAACGCCGACGGAACGCTTTCGGAGGCGGAGCACCACACGGGCGTGTGGGCGTGGAAGCATCCGCACGCGGACGGAACGGTGACCTATCAGCGCCTGCGCGGTAAGGTTGAGATGTTCGACGTGGATTTTGCTTACGAAGAAGGCAAAACGGTTTTGCATGACGTAAGCCTTTATGCCGAGCCCGGACAAAAGGTGGCGTTTGTAGGCGCGACGGGTGCGGGAAAGACTACGATCACAAACCTCATCAATCGCTTTTACGACATTGCCGACGGCAAGATCCGCTACGACGGCATCAATATCAACAAGATCAAAAAGAGTGACCTGCGTCGGTCTCTCGGCATTGTTTTGCAGGAGACCAACCTCTTTACAGGCACGGTGCTTGACAATATCCGCTACGGCAAACTGGATGCGACTGACGAGGAGTGCATCAACGCCGCGCGTCTTTCGGGCGCTCACGATTTCATCACGCGTCTGCCGCAGGGGTATGCAACCGAGCTTTCGGGCAACGGTGCAAATCTTTCGCAGGGTCAGCGTCAGCTGATCGCCATCGCGCGCGCCGCCGTGGCAGATCCCCCCGTGATGATCCTTGACGAGGCAACCTCGTCGATCGACACACGCACCGAGGCGATCGTTCAGCGCGGCATGGATGCCTTGATGAAGGGCAGAACAGTGTTTGTGATCGCACACCGACTGTCCACCGTTCGCAATTCCGACGTGATCATGGTGCTGGACCACGGTCGCATCATCGAGCGCGGCAACCACGAAAGGCTGATTGCTGAGCGCGGGCAGTATTATCAGCTCTATACGGGCGCGTTTGAGCTGGAGTGAGGAGAGCGTGGGACGCGATTGTGGGGGCTTTTTGAAAAAAGCCCCCACGCCCCAAAAAACTTTTACTGAAAAAGAAAGATGCCCTCGCGATGACCGTGACATTGCGTTTCCCGGTTTTGCGCGGTGAAATTGTTGGTGCGAACATCCGTTAAGGGCAAATTAGCCCGTCGACGGACACCTGCCGGCACCGCCGCCGGCAGACAAGGAGAAAGCGAGAAAAGACGTGATTTGCGACAGACCGAAAGACGCGGTTGTGGCGGCTTTTTGCCCTTGCGGTGAAAGTTTTGGTCAAGCTTTTTTAAAAGCTTGCGCGGTGGAGGGCGCGTAGCCCTCCTCGCCCTCCGCAGAGGGCGAAATTTCCTTTGACGGCGCTTTTCTTTTTGCCAAGCTTTTTCTTTTGCGCCTATATGGTCAAAAGAAAAAGCGGCATGAGCGTTTGCGTGCACACTAAAAAACGAACAAAGAGGAAAGACCTATGACAAACAAGCCTATTTCAACAGCCGTTTTGCACACACGTGCGCAAAAAATCCTGCGTCTTTTGGCGGCGCGAGGCGAAACACTCTCCACGGCAGAATCCTGCACGGGTGGGCTCATCGCAAAGGTGATCACCGATATCGCGGGCTCGTCTGCGGTGTTTGCGGGCGCGTGCGTGACCTATACGAACGAGGTCAAAACGGCACTTCTCGGAGTTGATCCCGCGATTATTGAGAGAGACACCGAGGTCAGCGTTGCTTGTGCCGAGGCCATGGCAAAGGGGGCAAGGGAGCGCATTGGCACGACCTACGCACTCTCTACCACGGGCTACGCAGGGCCCACGGGCGGCACCGAGCAGGATCCCGTGGGAACGGTGTATATCGGGCTTGCCACACCCGACGGTGTGTGCTCCGAGCGCTTTTGCGCTCCCGCGAGCAGCACACGGGTTGGGGTGCGTACCGCCGCCGCACTGCGCGCTCTGGAGATGCTTTTGGAGTGCTTGTAAAAGGAGCGCCATGCTTGCACTCACTCCGTGGGGGCACAATGGTCGCCCGCTTCTGCGGTGCGCACTCGTTAAAGGCGGGCGTGCAATGCACGCCCCTACCTTGTAGCCGCGTTGTTCGCACGTGCCCTGCAGGGGCGACTTATTGAAAAACTTTTCAAAAAATATTGACAAACGCTTTCCTTTATGTTATACTACCTATAAACGTATTGACAGGGAGGAGTAGGTTCTTTCGAGTCTGCAGAGAGAAGGCGGTTGGTGCAAGCCTTTGGCAAGGAGAATCGAAGTCGCCCTCGAGCGGCATCGGGGAAAAAGGGGATTTGCCCCTTGTGTAGTCGATGACGGTGCCCACCGTTACGGGAGAGTGTGCGTTTTCCAAGGAAAACGTAAAATCAGGTGGTACCGCGTGTTCCCACGTCCTGATACGGACGGGGGAATTTTCTTTTTGTAAATAAAGTCATTTCATATAGGAGGATCTGTCATGGATCAGTATAACGAGCTGCCCAAAACATACGCGCCCGCGGAGTTTGAGGACAGAATTTATCGCGCGTGGTGCGAAAAAGGCTACTTTACGCCCGACGTCAAGAATGAGGCGGAGCATTTCTCCGTCGTCATCCCGCCCCCCAACGTAACGGGACAATTGCACATGGGACATGCTCTGGATGAAACGCTTCAGGACATTCTGGTGCGCTACAAGAGAATGCAGGGCTACAACACCCTTTGGATCCCCGGAACCGACCATGCGGGAATTGCTACGCAGATCAAGGTCGAGGAGAGACTGCGCCTTGAGGAGGGCCTTTCCCGCTATGATCTCGGGCGCGAGAAGTTTTTGGAGCGCGTTTGGGAATGGAAGGACAAGTACGAAGCGCGTATTACGGGACAGCTGAAAAAGCTGGGCGCATCCTGCGACTGGACTCGCCAGCGCTTTACCTTTGACGAGGGCTGCTCCCGTGCGGTGCGCGAGGTGTTTGTCAACCTTTATGAAAAGGGACTGATCTATCGCGGTAACCGCATCATCAACTGGTGCCCCAACTGTATCACCGCGCTGTCCGACGCAGAGGTTGAATATTCCGAGCAGAACGGCAATTTCTGGCACATCAAGTACCCGATCAAGGGCGAGGACGGATACGTTGAGGTAGCTACCACGCGTCCCGAGACGATGTTTGGGGACACCGCCGTTGCGGTCAACCCGAACGATGAAAAGACCAAGCATCTCATCGGCAAAACGCTGATTCTGCCGATGGTCAACCGCGAGATCCCCGTGATCGCGGACGAGTACGTTGAGATCGGCTTTGGTACGGGCTGCGTGAAGATCACGCCCGCGCACGACCCCAACGACTTCCTTGTGGGTCAGCGCCACAATTTGCCCATTATCAAGGTTATGAACGACGACGCGACCATCAACTCTTACGGCGGTAAATACTGCGGTATGGATCGCTATGAGGCACGTAAGGCACTTGTTGCAGACCTTGAAGCCGAGGGGTATCTTGTCAAGACCGTGCCGCACGCGCACAACGTCGGCACCTGCTATCGTTGCCACACCACGGTCGAGCCCATTACGTCCGACCAGTGGTTTGTCAAAATGGAGCCCCTGGCAAAGCCCGCTCTTGAGGTTGTTCGCGACGGACGCGTCAAGTTTGAGCCCGAACGCTTCTCCAAAATTTACGTCAACTGGATGGAAAACGTCCACGATTGGTGTATCTCCCGTCAGCTTTGGTGGGGTCACCGTATTCCTGCGTTCTACTGCCGCGATTGTGGCGAAATGACCGTTTCCCGCGAGGATGTTACCGTATGCCCCAAGTGCGGCGGCACGCATATTGACCAGGAAAGCGACGTGCTTGACACCTGGTTCTCCTCGGCACTCTGGCCCTTCTCCACGATGGGTTGGCCCGATCAGACTGCGGATCTTGCAAAGTATTATCCCACCAGCGTCCTTGTTACGGGCTATGACATCATCTTCTTCTGGGTCTCCCGTATGATCTTCTCGGGACTGGAGCAGATGGGCAAGGAGCCCTTCCACACCGTGTTCATTCACGGTCTTGTGCGTGACGCGCAGGGTAGAAAAATGTCCAAGTCCCTGGGCAACGGCATTGATCCCCTTGAGGTCATCGAAAAGTACGGCGCCGACGCGCTCCGCTTCGCGCTTTCTACGGGTAACTCGCCCGGAAACGATATGCGTTTCTCGGATGAGAAGATGGAGGCGGCACGTAACTTTGCCAATAAGCTCTGGAACGCATCCCGCTTCGTGCGCATGAATTTGACCATTGATAAGGTTGAGCTCCCCGAGGCTTCCGCGCTCGCGCCCGAGGACAAGTGGATTCTGACCGCGTACAACAAGACGGTTTCTACTGTTGTAAATGCTTTGGATCACTACGAGATCGGTGTGGCGCTCAGCGCGATCTACGACTTTATCTGGGATATTTTCTGCGACTGGTACATTGAATTGACTAAGAGCCGCCTTTCCGACAAGGGAAGTGAGGGGAACCTTGTGGCGCAGAACGTGCTCTGCTACGTGCTTACGGGTACGCTCAAGCTCCTGCATCCCTTCATGCCCTTTATCACCGAGGAGATCTATCAGGCGCTGCCTCATGGCGAAAACGCGTCCGAAAGCATTGTGGTTGCGGATTATCCCGTCCCGGGTGCTACGCCCGAGTTTCCGACCGAGTCGCTCGAGCTTGAGCGCGTGATCGCTGCGATCAAGGCGATCCGCCTGCGTCGTAATGAGATGAATGTCGTTCCGTCTCGCAAGGCAAAGGTCTATATTGCAACCGCTTATCCCGAATCCTTTGGCGACGGCACGCACGCGTTCTTCGCGCGTCTGGCGTCTGCTTCCGAGGTCGAGGTTGCCGCGGCGTTCGACGAGAGCGTGGTCTCTGCCGACAATGCCGTGCAGATCATTACCGACTCCGCAACCGTTTATCTGCCGCTGTCTGACCTTGTAGACACCGAAAAGGAGCGCGCGCGTCTGTCTGCCGAGCAGAAAAAGCTCGAGGGCGAGATCGCACGCCTGTCCGGTAAGCTCTCCAATCAGGGATTTGTCGCTAAAGCGCCCGCCGCTGTCGTTGACGCCGAGCGCGCAAAGCTTGCAAAATATCAGGAAAACCTCGCCGGCGTCATTGCCGCTCTTGCTAAATTGAAGTAAGAGGGATGCGAGGGGGACTTTTTGAAAAAAGTCCCCCTCGCGCTCCCTTCAAAACTTTCACCAAAAGGGGTATTAGCTACCCTCATCAGGAATCGCTGACAAAGCGGTTCCTTTTTTATACGGCAAAAGGTGAAAGTCCATCGTGCAGTACAGACTCTGTTTCTGCGTCGCACGCCTATAGCTCACCGCCGTTCGCTCGCACGTACTGATGTGCGGCGTTCATCGGCAGAGGCAGATACCTTACAGATAGCACTCCTCAACCCAAAATGCGCTTCAAAGAAGCGCACACGCGCCAGAAGGGCGGCGGGTGGGGGGGGACGCGGTCCGGG
>JAZRFD010000048.1:0-12756 GCA_045661185.1 Eubacteriales bacterium
ATGCCCACGCCTTGGATGCAGGGTATGCAGATCTGCCGCTACAGCCCCGACTTCTACTGCTTTGATAAGACCAAGAAGTTTGCGGATCTTTCCACAGTTCCCGAATACAACGGTCTTTACACGGTTGTGGGCAGCGATTACGTTAAGCTGAGTGAGCTTTCCGACGAGGAAAAGGCCAAGGCAAACCGCTTCCATATTCCGGACGAAAACGGAAGCTTCCATCCGACCAACACCTTGGTTTACGTCAAGGCAGATAACGGACTGTATTGTCCCAAGGGACGCAAGGGCAACCCCGGCGGCGACGGATGTAAGATTATCATGGAAAATTTCATCACGCGCGATATGAAGCCCGACGCTGCCAGCATGGAACCGCGCGGCTGGTCAAATTGCTTCTGCGATAGCGACGAGAGCCGCGAGAACAAGGCAGACCTTCAGAAATCCTACGACTGGCTGCACGAAAATGACATGAGAGCCATGGTTTACATCCGCGTTGGCGGTGTGAAGCATGAGTGTATCGGCTTTAAGGAAGAGTACCTCGTTCACGCAGACGTTGAGATCAAGGAGGAGGACGGTAGTGTAACCGTTCGCGAGAACACCACGCAGATCCCGTGGATCCTCGGTACGGGCGACAACCCCGACGTTGGACGCAACGGAGGCGCATTGCGCACGGCAGACTACCTCGATATTACTAACCCCGAGGCGGTTAATTGGTATTTCGACCAGCTTTGGGGCGAGATGATCCGCATGGGCTGCGACGGTGTCAAGATCGACTTCTGCGAGACTATGCCGGACGGTGACCGTAACTACGGTATCACCAAGACCCACTACAAGTGGCACAATCCCGACCTGCTTCCCGCAGGCACCGAGCATCACGCATATGCGGCGTTCTTCATCTCTGCATTCACCAAGAGAATGACCGAGCTCAAGGAAGCGCTTGGCAAGAAGGACGGCTTCATGGTCTTCTCCCGCGGCGGCGGTATCGGCTCGCAGCGTAGCCCTTACCTTTGGGCGGGCGACCAAGGACGTCGCTTCGATAAGCTGGATGATCAGCTCATGGCCGTTGTCAACTGCGGTCTGTCTGCAATTCCTTACATGTCCTACGACATGGCGGGGTACGCATATTCCGGCAACAACTATTTCACCATCGGTCTGGAGAAGGAATCCGAGATCTTCGCGCGTGCAACCGAGTTTACGGCACTTACCACCAACATGCAGACGCACGGTGATGTCAGACACGCATACGAGATGACCGACGAGGTTCAGGATATCTACAAGAACTTTACTCGCCTGCATACAGAGCTCATCCCTTACATGCAGAAGTGCTCCAAGATCGCGTGCGACACGGGTATGCCTCCCGTACGTCACCTTGTTCTTCAGTATCCGACCGATGAAAAGGTTTACAGCCTGATCGACGAGTTTATGCTGGGAGATGCGCTTCTCGTTGCTCCCATCATTACCGAGCAGACCTTTGAAAGAGAAGTCTATCTGCCTGCGGGCAACTGGACCGATCTCCTCACGGACGAGAAGATTGCGGGCGGCAAGACTCTTACCGTTAAGGCCAATCTTGGTCAGATGCCCATTTTCTTAAACAACGATTCTGCTGATTGCGCAGAGCTGGCTCCTATCTTCGAGGGTGCAAACTGGACTGCCATCAAGAAGTGGAGCTAATCGGCATCTACTGGAGCCGCGCGCATTCTGCGCGGCTCTTTTCGTTATACAATCAAAAAAAGACCGCTTCGGCGGTCTTTTTTGCGATATATCTTTACATTGCGAATTTTTTATGGTAAAATAATAATATCCGGAAAAGGGAAGGGGGCGATGGCCTTGACAGAGCAGGAAAAGCATTACAAAGGAGTGATTGCTGCGATCGGCAGAACGATGCTGATCTTTTTCATATTGCTGAACGTGCTCAGCATTGTGTCCGAGATTTTTGATGGGATCACACGTGCTTTGCCCATGTCCTACGCGGCGCGCACTATTTCCTCACAGTTGGTTTACGGTGCGTGCTACATGCTGTCCTTTATGCTGCCGGTTCTGTTTTTGCGCATGTGGATCAAGCGGAGCAAGCTTCCGCTGCAGCCCATGTATTTCGAGCCGCGGTGGTCGCCGTATCTTCCCTTGATGATCCTTTCGGGAATCACGGTTTGCTATGCTGCCGCGATCGTCAATCAAACCCTGACAAGCGTTTTTGATCTCTTTGTCCCCACCGAGGCATTGGCAGGCGGCTTTAGCTCTATGGAGCCATATGAGATCGTGCTTCAATTTATCGTGATCTGCGCGGTTCCGGGCTTTTGCGAGGAATTTTTGTTCCGTGGCGCGATCCTTACCAATTGCTTGCCGTTTGGGCGCACAAACGCGCTCCTGATCAGCTCGCTTTTGTTTGCCGTCATGCACCAGAATTTCGATCAGCTTCTGTATACCTTTGTGGCGGGCATGGTCATGAGCATGATCTATGAGCGCACGGGTAGCATCTGGCCGTCCACCATTCTGCATATTTGTAATAACTTTTTGTCGGTCATAACCGCCACAGTCGCGTCCAAGCTGGGACTGGGAGAGTCGGGGACGCTGGCCCTGATGCTGATCGAGGGCGTGGTATTTGCGCTCGGAACGGTGTCCACTATCCTTCTTGTGAGTCGCTTTTTCTCAAAAAAGAACGATCTGCGAGACGGTGTATTCGGACAAAATCTACCCGCGACCGATTCCTATGCGACCGATCCCATCTCTCCTGCACGTGCGCGACGCTTGTTTTGCACGCCGTGCATGATCATCTTTTTCGCACTTTGCCTTTTCATGATGATCCTGCGTGTTCTAATGATGATGCTGTTTGCTTTTATAGGAGGTTAATATGTATCCGCAAAATGATGAAAAATGGATGCGGATCGCCCTTCTTGAGGCGAGAGATGCCGCAGAGGCGGGGGAGATCCCCGTGGGTGCGGTCATCGTCAAGGGCGGTGAAGTGATCGCACGCGCGCATAACAGATGTGAGGAGTGGAAGGATGCCACGGCACACGCCGAGCGAATCGCGATCGCGGAGGCGGGAAGAAAAATCGGCTCGTGGCGCCTTTCGGGCTGTACGCTTTACGTGACGTTAGAGCCCTGTCCCATGTGCACGGGAGCGGTGATCAATGCGCGTGTGTCGCGCGTGGTGTATGCCGCAAAGGATCCGCGGGCGGGAGCTTGCGAGTCTCTTGTGCGTCTGCCGTCCTATCCCTTGGAGTGCCGCCCCGTTTGCGAGAGCGGTGTTTGCGAGGATGAGGCGCGCGAGCTGCTGCGAGACTTCTTTTCCGAGCGCAGAAGCCGCTGAAATTTGGAAAAAGGTATTTACAAACAACAGAAAATCGTGTATAATAATATGTATCGTTTATCCCGAAGAAAGGTTTGGTTTTTGGCATGTCTAAAGTGATGATCCCCGAGGGCTACCGTTCGTTTCTGAACTTTCGTCAGACCGAATGCGCGATCAAAAAGGTCAAGGATTTTTTTGAGCGCGATCTGGCATCCCAGCTTAATATTTTGCGCGTGTCCGCGCCCCTGTTCGTTTCTCCCGAAAGTGGACTGAACGATAACCTCAACGGCGTGGAGCGCACGGTCAGCTTTGATCTTCATTGCGGACAGCATCTCGAGATCGTTCAATCGTTGGCAAAATGGAAGCGTTATGCGCTGAAAATGTACGATTTTCAGCCGGGCGAGGGTCTTTACACCGATATGAACGCGATCCGTCGCGACGAGGAGACCGACAACATCCATTCCATTTACGTTGACCAGTGGGACTGGGAAAAGATCATCACACACGAGGAGCGTACCGAAAAAACGCTGCGCGAGGCGGTTGAAGCCATCTACCGTGCCCTGCATCACACCGAAAATTATATCGTTAACGAGTATGCCTTCATCGGCAAGCTCTTGCCCGAGGAGATCACCTTTATTACCGCGCAGGAGCTTGAGGATCGCTATCCCGACAAAACGCCCAAGGAGCGCGAGTATTTGGCGGCGCGCGAATACGGTGCGATCTTCCTTTCCCAGATCGGCGGAAAGCTGAAAAGCGGCAAGCCGCACGACGGACGTGCCCCCGACTATGACGACTGGACGCTCAACCGTGACATCATCGTGTACTATCCTGTGCTGGATATCGCGCTCGAGCTGTCGTCCATGGGTGTTCGCGTGGACGGGGAGACCCTGAAGCGTCAATTGGCGGAGCGCGGGTGCCCCGAGCGCGCATCCCTTGCGTTCCATAAGGCTCTGCTTGACGGAGAGCTGCCGTACACCATCGGCGGCGGTATCGGTCAGTCGCGCCTTTGCATGTTCTTCCTGCGCAAGGCGCACATCGGAGAGGTGCAATCCTCTTACTGGACGCCCGAGGAGATTCGTATCTGCCGTCAGAACGGCGTTTATTTGCTTTGATTTTTTGGACGGCGGGAGTTTTTCAATTCCTGCCGTTCTGAGTCTGAAAAGGAGAAAAACTATGACTCGGCGTGTTTGTGCGCTTTTATTTGCCTGCGTGCTATGCATGTGTAGCCTTGTGGCCTGCGTGCGTGTGGATCACAGCAACGTAAGACTTCGAAACCTGACGTGGGCGGTGTCCACGCCACTTCCGCAGGCAGAGGATTTCGTTGTGGATCTGCCCGACGGATATAGCGTTGCGTTTGCGAAAAAATATACCTTTACCCAAATCAAGGAATACACGCTTGAACTGATCCTGACGGACGATCGGGGGAGAGAGAGCACCCACACGGTCAAATTGAACCTGATCGTTGACGAAACAGCACCCACCGTGCACGGACTGAAGGACTTGTCGGTCATGCTGGGGCGGGGCGTTTCTTACCTTTCCGGCGTGTATACCGAGGATAACTGCGACGGCGCGGTCAGCTTGAGCGTGGATCACTCACAGGTCAATCTGCGCGAGGTCGGCGTTTATCCCGTGTATTATACCGCGACCGATGCCGCGGGGAATATCGCCACCTACCGCATGTCTCTGACCGTTTACGAGCAAGCGGTGACACGTGAGATGCTTTGGGCGGCGCTGGATCCCGTGATCGACGAGATCATTTCGGATCGCATGACCACCGTTCAGAAATTGGAGGCGGTATACGAATACGTTTATGAAAACGTGGCGTACGTTTCCACGGCGGACAAGTCCGATTGGGTGCGCGCGGCATACGAGGGACTGATCCGTCACCGTGGCGATTGCTACACCTATTTTGCGCTCTCCAAGGCGTTTTTTGAGCGCCTCGGAATCGAAAACATGGATATCGAGCGCGATCCCGCGCTATCGGCGCTTGCCGACGAGCGGCATTTTTGGAATCTGGTCAATATTGGCACCAAATCAGAACCGCGTTGGTATCATTTTGACGCCTGCCATATCAAGGATCTGCCGCGTCCGTGGGGCTTTCTTATGACCGACGAGCAGCTGGCGGAATATACCCGCGCGAAGGTCAGCGTAAACGGTGTGACAAACTATTTTTACGCCTTTGATTCGTCGCTCTATCCCAAGACCCCGACGCAAAAGATCAACACCGATTATTAAGGAGCAGAGCATGCAAAAAAACATTCTGGAATATCTGGAGGCGACTGCGCCGCGTCTGCCGCAAAAGGTCGCGTATTCCGACGGAACGTATCACATGACCTTCGAGTCACTCCTTGCCAAGAGCCGCACGATCGGAAGCGCATTGCTCAAAAGAGGAGTACAGCGTGAGCCGATCGCTATTCTGATGGCAAAGCATCCGCAAGAGATTGCGGCATTTTACGGTGTTGTATACGCAGGTGCGTTTTACGTGCCGCTGGATCCCGAAATGCCCGCGTCGCGTATGGAGCTGATCCTTGAGAGCGTGGGCGCGCGTATAATGATCGTCGACGAAAAGGGTGCGAAGCTTGCGCAAAAGCTCTCTTTCGGCGGAGAGGTGCTCCCGTACGATACGCTTGTCGCGCAGGAAACAGATAGAGAAGCGCTTTTGCGCGTGCGCGAGAGCCAGATCGACACAGATCCGATCTATATCGTGTTTACGTCGGGCTCAACGGGAATCCCGAAGGGCGTGGTTGCGTGCCATCGCTCGGTCATCGACTACACCGAGACGCTCTGCGCGGCGCTTGGCTTTTCGGAGAATACCGTATTTGCCAATCAGACACCGCTTTTCTTCGACGCGCCCTTAAAGGAGCTGATGCCCGTCATCAAGTTTGGCGCTACGGCGTATCTCGTTCCCAAAAAGCATTTTTTGTTCCCGATGTCGCTCTGCGACTTTCTCAATACACACAAGATCAACACGGTTTGCTGGGTGGTGTCGGCACTGACGATGATCTCGTCAATGGGGGTGCTGGAAAAGAATCCGCCCAAGTATCTTTCAACCGTGGCGTTTGGTAGCGAGGTCTTTCCGCGGCGCCAGTACGAGCTGTGGCGAGGGGCGTTGCCGAATGCGCGCTTCTTTAATCTCTACGGCCCCACCGAGGCCACGGGCATGTCCACCTATTGGGAGGCTCGCGAATTGGATGCGGACGAGGCGATCCCTGTGGGGCGCCCGTTCCAAAACACCGATCTGTTCCTTGTCAAGGAGGGCGGAACGCGCGCCAAGGCGGGCGAGGTTGGTGAGATCTATCTGCGTGGCACCTGCGTGACGATGGGGTACTACAACAATCCCGAGCGCACGGCGGAGGCGTTTGTGCAAAATCCGTTGCAGAGTGCATATCCCGAGACCGTGTACCGTACGGGCGACCTCGGCTATTATAACGCGCGGGGCGAGCTCGTGTTTGTCAGCCGTCGCGACGCACAGATCAAGCATATGGGACATCGGATTGAGCTTGGCGAGATCGAAGCCGCCGCCACGAAATGCGAGGCGGTATCGCGCGCTTGTTGTCTGTACGATCAGGGGGCGCAAAAAATTCTTCTGTACTACACAGGCGATGTAACGCCCGAGACGCTGACGACGCTCTTAAAGAGCTATCTGCCGCGCTATATGATGCCCGCGGCTTGCGAGCGCTTGGAGCGAATGCCGCTGACACCGAACGGAAAGCTGGACAGACGTGCGCTTGCGGCGCGAAAGCAAGGCTGATTTTGGAATATTTTCCACCAATCGCATTGACAAGGCGCACGCTTTGTGGTATAATGATTGATGTTTATAAAGGGCGGACGGTGTCCGCGAAGTGAGGTTTCAAATGAAAAGAGAACTGATTAAGAACATTTATGCGGATCAGGCCGCGTTCGGTGGCCGTGAGATCACCGTCGGCGGTTGGGCAAGAAGCATCCGCGACAGCAAGGCGTTCGGATTTATCGATCTGTACGACGGTAGCTGCTTTAAGACCATGCAGGTGGTCTTTGAGCGCGATAAGATTGCCAATTACGACGAGATCGCAAAGCTGAACGTCGGCTCTGCCGTCGTTGTCAAGGGACGCGTCGAGCTCACCCCCGAAATGAAGCAGCCCTTTGAGCTCAAGGCGATCGAGATCACCGTTGAGGGTGCGTCCACGCCCGATTATCCGCTGCAAAAGAAAAGACATACCGTAGAATATCTGCGCGAGCAGGCATATCTGCGTCCGCGTACCAACCTCTTTTCCGCGGTTTTCCGCGTCCGCAGTGAGGTTGCTTACGCGATCCACTCCTTCTTCCACGACAGAGGGTTCGTATACGTTCACACGCCCCTGATCACGGGCTCCGACTGCGAGGGCGCGGGAGAGATGTTCCGCGTGACCACGATCGACCCCGAAAATCCGCCTCGCCGCGAGGACGGCAGCATCGACTGGTCACAGGATTTCTTCGGCAAGAGCACGAACCTCACGGTTTCGGGTCAGCTTGAGGGGGAGACCTACGCAATGGCTTTCGGTAACATCTATACCTTCGGTCCCACCTTCCGCGCGGAGAATTCCAACACCGCGCGTCATGCGGCTGAATTCTGGATGATCGAGCCCGAGATCGCGTTTGCCGATCTGAACGATAACATGCAGCTTGCGTGGGATATGATCCAGTATATCATTCGTCATGTTCTGAAATCCTGCGCGCAGGAGCTTGAATTCTTCAACAATTTCGTTGATAAGGGCCTTTTGGAGCGCCTGAACAACCTTGCCAACAGCGACTACGAAAAGGTGACCTACACCGATGCGATCGAGCTGCTTAAAAAGAGCGGCGCGGACTTCAAGTATCCCGTGGAGTGGGGCTGTGACCTGCAAACCGAGCATGAGAGATACCTGACCGAGCAGATCTTCGGCAAGCCCGTGTTCGTTATCGACTATCCGAAGGAAATCAAGTCCTTCTATATGCGAATCAACGATGATAACAAGACCGTGGCGGCTATGGACCTTCTCGTTCCGGGTGTCGGTGAGATCATCGGCGGCAGCCAAAGAGAGGAGCGCCTTGACGTTCTGCTTTCCCGTATGGCGGAGTGCAACCTCAAGGAGGAGGACTACTGGTGGTACGTCAATCTCCGCAAGTACGGCGGCACGAAGCATGCGGGCTACGGCTTGGGCTTTGAAAGAATCATTATGTATCTGACGGGTGTGTCCAACATCCGCGACGTCATTCCTTACCCCCGTACGGTTGGAAACGCAGAATATTGATTTAAAAAAGGGACTTCCAACGGAAGTTCCTTTTTTCGTTCTCTTGACAAGTGTCGGCGCATGTGTTATAATGAATATACTAAAGATATAAGGAGATAGTTATGGCTTGGCTTATTTGGTTGGGCGTTATGATCGCACTGCTGTTCGTTGAATTGGCAACAGTGGATATGGTTGCTATATGGTTTGCGGCAGCGTCCCTTGTAATGGTAGCTGTCACGGCAATCTTTCCGGATCTGTTTTGGGTTTGGCAGTTCTGCATCTTTTTGGCGGTCTCCGCAGTACTCCTTTTCAGTACACGAAAGATCGTGAAACGCTTGATGAAGCGCAAGAATGATCAGGAAACGAATTTGGAGCTCGTGATTAACCACACGGGACGAGTGGTTGAGGAGATCGACAACGATCGGGAAGCGGGCGCGGTCAAGATCAACGGCATTGTTTGGAGCGCGCGCTCGGAAAACGGTGACCCGATCGCCGCCGACGTGCTTGTTACCGTTCTTGAAATTAAGGGAAATAAACTGATTGTAACCAAAAAACAATAAAAAAGGAGAATCACACAAATGATTGCTATTATTGCTGTTTCCGTCCTTGTTTTCATCCTGCTGGTCATGGTCATTTCCGGGATCAAGGTTGTGCCGCAAGCACGTGCATACGTCGTGGAGCGTTTGGGAGCCTATCACCAGACGTGGCAAACGGGCGTCCATTTTCGTGTGCCGATTATTGATAAGATCGCAAAGGTCGTTTCCTTAAAGGAGCAGGTGGTGGATTTTGATCCGCAGCCCGTGATCACAAAGGATAACGTCACGATGCAGATCGACACCGTCGTTTTCTTCCAGATCACCGACGCAAAGCTGTACGCATACGGTGTGGAAAACCCGATCATGGCAATTGAAAACCTGACCGCCACCACGCTCCGTAACATCATTGGTGACCTGGAGCTAGACCACACCCTGACCTCGCGCGACACCATCAACGCAAAGATCCGCAGCATTTTGGACGAGGCGACCGACCCGTGGGGCATTAAGATCAACCGCGTGGAGCTGAAAAACATCAAGCCGCCCGCAGAAATTCAGGACGCAATGGAAAAGCAGATGAAGGCAGAGCGTCAGCGCCGTGAAGCGATCCTGCGCGCGGAGGGCGAAAAGGCCAGCAGCATTCTGGTAGCCGAGGGTAAAAAGGCAAGCCAGATTCTGGAGGCGGAGGCTGAAAAGGAAGCGGCTATCCTGAAGGCGGAGGCCGAGAAGCAGGCAGCTATCCTTAAGGCAGAGGCAGAAGCGGAGGCCATCCTGCGTGTCAACGAGGCGCAGGCTGACTCTATTCGCCTGATCAACGATGCAAAGCCCGAGGAGGCTTACATGACCCTGAAAAAGCTGGAGGCCATTGAAAAGATGGGCGACGGCAACGCAACCAAGATCGTGATCCCCAGCGAATTGCAGGGAATCGTCGGTCTTGTTAATACCATTAAGGAAGCAAAATAAAACAAATTTAAAAAGGAGCGAGAATTCTCGCTCCTTTTTTGATTATTTCTTCGGGAAGCTGTCCTTCAGTCCCACCACGCGGTTGAAGGTGTTTTCGTTCTTGGAATCCTTGCAGAAGTAGCCGGTGCGAACGAACTGGAACTGCTCGCCAATCTTGGCGTCCTTCAGACAGGGCTCGATCTTCGCGCCCTTGAGCACGATGATGGAATCGGGATTGATGAAATCGGTGTAATCCTTGTCATCGGGCTTGTCGGAGGGATTCTCCAGGGTGGTCAGGTTGTTGTAAAGGTGGAGGGTGGTGTCCTCGCAATACTTTTCAGAAAGCCAATGCACGGTACCCTTGACCTTTCTGCCATCCACAGGCATGCCGTTTCCGGTTTCAAGGTCTGCGGTGCAGAGGATCTCCTTAACCGAACCGTCCTCGTTGTGGATGATCTCATTGCACTTCACGATATAAGCGCCCATCAAGCGCACCTCACCGTCGGGCTTCAGGCGGAAGAACTTGGGAGGCGGAACCTCTGCGAAATCCTCTGCGTCAATGTAAAGCTCGCGCGTAAACGCGACCTTACGCGTGCCTGCCTCGGGAGCCTGCGGGTTGTTGGAAACCTCAAAATATTCAACCTTGTCCTCGGGGTAGTTGGTAACGATCACCTTTACGGGATTTTGAATGCAGATACGGCGCGGTGCCTTGAGGTTGAGTTCCTCGCGCAGGCACGCCTCGAGCTGACGGATGTCCACGAGGCTGTCGGACTTTGCCACACCCGTACGGTTGATGAAGTCAAGGATTGAAGCCGCGGTGTAGCCGCGACGGCGCAGACCGCAGAGTGTTGGCATACGGGGGTCATCCCAGCCGTCTACCACGCCGCTTTCCACAAGCGTGCGCAAAAATCTCTTAGAGAGAACGGTATAGGTGATGTTCAGACGCGCAAACTCGATCTGGCGGGGGAAGCCGACGGGGTTGGGAAGATCGACGTTGTCGCGTACCCAGTTGTAAAGCGGGCGGTGGATCTCATATTCCAGGGAGCAGAGCGAGTGCGTGATGCCCTCAAGCGCGTCCTGAATCGGATGCGCGAAGTCGTACATGGGGTAAATGCACCACTTGCTGCCCTGACGGTGATGCTCTACGTACTTGATGCGGTAAATAACGGGATCGCGCATGCAGAAGTTGCCCGACGCGAGGTCGATCTTGGCACGCAGGGTGTATTTTCCCTCGGGGAACTCACCGTTCTTCATGCGTTCAAACAGATCAAGGTTTTCTTCAATGGGGCGATCGCGCCACGGAGAAACCGCGGGGTGCGTAAGATCTCCGCAATACTTGGGATCACGGAAATCCTCAGCGGAAAGCTCGCAAACGTAAGCCAGCCCCTTCTTGATCAGTCCAACGGCTAATTCGTAGTCCTTTTCAAAGTAATCCGAGCCGTAGAAGAAGCGATCCTCCCAGTCAAAGCCGAGCCAATGGATATCCTCCTTGATCGCGTCAACGTACTCGGTGTCCTCCTTTGCGGGGTTGGTGTCGTCCATGCGCAGGTTGCACATGCCGCCGTACTTGCGTGCGGTGCTGAAGTCTACGCACATTGCCTTACAGTGACCGATATGAAGATAACCGTTGGGCTCCGGGGGGAAGCGCGTGTGGATCTTCAGACCGGGATTTTTTTCAAGGTCCTCGTCAATAATATCGAGGATAAAATTTCTTTCCATTTCTGCCATTTCAATAGCCTCTCTTGGTATATAGAATCAAAGACTTTCGATCATATTCCGAATGCGTGTGCGTACGCGATCCTCGCCCAGCACCTGCATGACGGCGTACATATCGGGGGAATTGAGCTTACCCGTAACGGCCACGCGCAAAAACATGCTCACGTCCGCAACGCTGCCGCCAAACGCTGTGGGATCGGCCTTGTAAGCCTTCATATCGGACGCATAGCCAATGCTCTCGGTCACCGCCTTGATCTTGTCGAACCATACGTTCATGTCGTCCGCGGGGGCGTAGGTATCAAGGAACCCTTGGAGCGTCGCTTTGATATCTGCCTTGCTGAATTTTTCGTCGTAAGCATCCACAACGGTGAAGAACTCATCAAAGAAAAAGCTCATGTAGGGCTTGACGTCTGCCCACGTTGCAAAGTCTTTGCGGGGCTTTTTGCCGCCGCGACCGATCGCAAAGATTGCCGTGGCATATGCGGGATCACGTGAAAGGAGCGCACCGAACGCGGGGTCATAGGCGTTTGCCCAAGCGGTCGCCTTTTCGTATACCTCCTCTGCCGTCATACGCGAGATGATATTCTTGGAAACGTCGTTCAGCTTTCCGAAGTCAAACAGACAACCGGAAACCGACATTTTTTTGATATTGAAGGGGAAATCGCGGTAGCTCTTGTCGGCGTTTTGCATGTGCCACTCCTCGTAATTGGAGTTGAGAAGCGTCATGATATATTCGCAGACTGCCTCGGGAGCGTAACCCATGCGGGTATAGTCGTCCATGTTGGCACCCATGTCTCGCTTGGACAGCTTTTTCTTGTTTCCTGCCTCATCAAGCTTCATGATCTGCGCAATGTGCATGAACTTGGGAAGCTTGAAGCCGAGGTAGCGGAACAGCTGAAGGTGTTTGGCAAGGCTGGGGAGCCACTCCTCGCCGCGGATGACGTGGGTAGTTCCCATCAGGTGATCATCGACAGCGTGGGCAAAGTGATAGGTGGGGATTCCGTCGGATTTCAGCAGAACGAAGTCCTCGTCGTTTTCGGGGATCTCCAATTTG
>JAZRFD010000049.1:0-6385 GCA_045661185.1 Eubacteriales bacterium
TTTAGCGGCCACAAAACGCCCGGCGCGAGGCGACCCCGCCCCGGGCGGGGCTTTGATTTTCAAAATTTACCATTCTGCGCACTCACGCATCATGTCGGGAATCTTGATTCCCTGCGGGCAGACCTCGGCACACGCGCCGCAGCCAATGCAGGACGCGGGATGCTGATCCTCCTTCAGAGCGGCGATCCCACGGCGCGTCACGACCGTGCCGCCGCTATACACCGTTTCGTTGTAGAGCGAGATCAGATACGGAATGTTGAGCGACTGCGGGCAGTAATCCACGCAATAGCGGCAAGCAGTGCAAGCCAGCGTCTTACTGCCGCGCTTTTCCTCGGCAAAGCGCATCAGCGTCCCCCATTCGGTGTCATTCAGGGGCTTTTCCTCGCTGAAGGTGGCAATATTTTCGCGCAGCTGATCGAAATTCGACATACCGGACAGCGTTACGGTGACCTCGGGGATCGTTTGTAGGAAGCGGAACGCCCATTCCACCGTGCTCGCGTCGGGGCGCAGACGTTTCAAATCTTCCGTCTGCTCGGGTGTGAGTGTAGCAAGGCTACCGCCGCGCACGGGCTCCATGACCCAAACGGGGATGCTCCGCTCCTTGAGTATAGCGACCATCGTTTTGGCATCCTGGAAGCTCCAATCAAGCCAGTTGAGCTGTAGCTGCCCGAATTCCATATAGTCGCCATACACCTCTAAAAACCGACGCATGACCTCGGCATTGCCATGGAAGGAAAAGCCAAGATGGCGAATGCGGCCGTTCTTCTTTTGCTCCAAAACGTACGAAAGCGTCCCGTATTGGGGGTCAAGGTAGCGGTCGATGTTCGCCTCGGTCACGCTGTGGATCAGATAAAAATCAAAATACTTCACCTGACACTTTTCAAGCTGGCGCGGGAAAATCTCTGCGATCTTTCCGTGGTTGTCAAGCTCGTAGCCCGGGAATTTGGAGGCCAGATAGAAGCTGTCGCGCGGGTAGTCACGCAGGATCTTCCCCATCACGATCTCGGACATGCCGCCGTGGTAGCCCCACGCCGTGTCGTAATAATTGATGCCGTTTTTCATGGCGTACGCCACCATCTCGCGGCTCTTTTCCTCGTCAATACGCGCGCTGTCTCCGTCAATCACAGGCAAGCGCATGCACCCAAGCCCCAGAGCCGAGAGGGACAGATCGGCAAACTGCTTATAAATCATAGCAAGCTCCTTTTTCGATATTTACCTATATTATAATGGAAAAGGCAGTGACAAGTCAAGCATTTTACTAAAAAACGCAAAAGTTTGCGCAAAAAACTTGATTTCTTCACAAATTTATGGTAGGATAATAAAAGATACGTCGGCATAGCACCACACGCCGACGCAAGGAGGATTTATGCACATTCAGGAATCGGGCGAGATGTATCTGGAAACGATACTGCTTCTCTCGCGCACCATGGGACACGTCCGCGCCATTGACGTGGGCGAGCACATGGGATACTCCAAGCCGTCCGTCAGCCGCGCAATGGGGCTACTCAAGGCGGGCGAATATATTACGGTCGCTGCCGACGGCTCGATCACGCTGACCAATGCGGGACTTGAGATCGCGGAAAAGATCTACGAGCGGCACACGATGCTGACAAAGTTCCTCATCGCCTTGGGCGTTGACGAGGAGACCGCCTCGGAGGACGCTTGCAAGATCGAGCACAACATCAGCGACACGTCGTTTGAAGCGATCAAACAGTACGCGCAGGAGAAAATGAAATAAAAAAAGAGGCACGGTGTGCCTCTTTTTTATTCAAAGAATCAGCGCGTCCGCTAAAGTACGCACGACAGAGAGGAGCGGCTGAGCGGTGGTTGCAAGCTCGTCGTATTCCGCAACGGTCAGCCACATGCAGGAGCCAAACGCGGGGCGCAGAGCCGCCTCGGTGCGGTACTGCTCCTCCATTTTTTCATCTGGCCGCCGAAGGCATCGCACCCTTGTGGGTTGCTATGTGCGCAAAGCTGCAAAAGGCGGTCGGGATTTGCCGCTTGCGCCTGCGTGGTGATCAAGGGCTTATTTTGATGCAAAAAGGTGAGCGTGCATAGCGTTCTCCTTGCCTTTTTTATACGTTCTGTACCTGCTTCATTTCATCGGACGATGCTGCTTGATTATTGACCTCATCGGGCTCGTAGAAGGTGGAAACCGCCTGATGAAGCGCCGCGCGGATTGCCACGCTATCGCGCGAGCGCTCGGACGCGGCAACAGCCTGCGTCAGGCTATTGATCTTTTCGTTCACGGCCTCGCGCGAGAGGGGCTCGTCCGTTTCGATAAAGATCATGCTGTTTTCGGTGGTCGTCAAGGTCTCGGTCTTGATCAAAAGCTCCTCGTAAAGCTTTTCACCGGGACGCAGGCCGATTTCCTCGATCTTGATATCCTCATCGGGCTCCAGTCCGCACAAGCGGATCATGTTGACCGCAAGATCGTAAATACGGACGGGCTTGCCCATATCCAGAACGAACAGCTCTCCCTTTTTCGCCATGGCACCCGCCTGAATCACAAGCTGACTTGCCTCGGGAATGGTCATAAAGTAGCGGATAATACGCTTGTCCGTGATCGTAATGGGGCCTCCCTCCGCGATCTGACGGCGGAACAGAGGAATAACCGAGCCGTTTGAGCCAAGCACGTTACCGAAGCGCACTGCCGCAAAGCTGGTATTGCTATCGGTGCGGCACTGCACGATCATTTCGCACATACGCTTGGACGCGCCCATGATGTTCGTGGGATTCACCGCTTTATCGGTAGAAATCAAAATGAACTTTTTAACACCGTACTTCTCCGCCATATCGGCAGTATTGTAGGTTCCCAGCACGTTGTTTTTGATCGCCTCACCCGAGCTTTGCTCCATTAGGGGCACGTGCTTGTGCGCCGCCGCGTGGAACACGATGTCGGGACGGTAGAAATCAAAGATCGCCTCAAGCCGCGCCCGGTCACGCACCGATGCGATCTCAACGGCAAGATTGAGCTTGCCTCCGTAAACGCGGATCAGCTCCTGCTGAATATCGTATGCGTTATTTTCGTAAATATCAAGGATAATGAGCTGCTCGGGATTGCATTTTGCGATCTGTCTGCAAAGCTCGCTGCCGATTGATCCGCCACCACCCGTGATCAGCACACGCTTGTTAGTGTAATAATGGAACGCCGCCTTATCGTTGATGGTGAGCGACTTGCGGAACAAAAGGTCCTCAATGCGGAAATCATGTAGCACGCCACGGGCGTTTTGCTTGCTTCCCATAGAATCGGAAGCATCTCTCAGCGGCATATCGTAGATTTTAATTTTACAATTGGTCTTTCTGTACCGCTCGTACAGAACCGCCGCCGTATCACTGTCAAGTCCCGTCAGAGCGATAAAAATCTCCTGGATCTCATTCTCCTTGATAAAGGCAACGATTTCATCGTTTTCGGGATAAACCTTGAGCCCCGAGACGCGGCTGCCGACCTTGGTCGTATCACGGTCGATAAAAAACATGGGGTTATAGTCGGAGTTCTTGCTGATCATCAATTCATCCGCCAGCAGAGCGCCTACCTGACCCGCGCCAACGATCGCCACGGGAATCTTATGCTTCTCCCCCGTTTTGCGCTTGCGGCGCTTGTAAAGCTGACAGTAAACGAATCTGGACATCAGCCCGAGCAATGCGCTGAGCGCCGCCAGAATCACAAATTGCCATACGTCGTGATAAAGTCCCAGCGCATAGCTCAAAAGGATCGCACTGATGCCTCCCAGAGCGTCGGCGATAACCATTTTCATGTAAACTGCCGTATTGGGATAACGCCAGACACTCAGATAAACCTTGAATACCAAGCGCCAAGCGAACATGCAAGCAAACAACAGAAGGCTATTGAGCGCATATTTACCGTATTCCGTATACAGAACGGAATACTGATCAAACAGCTTTGTTGTTCCCAAATATACCAACGAAATTGCCGCAAAGCATACAAAATCAAATAAAGTGAGGATAACCTTGCGGGATCTATCCACCTTAACACCCTTTGCGTTATACATACTTACATCCTTTTCATAATGTTATTTCACCGAAGCTCGATGAAAGGAGCCACAACATTTATGTCTAAGCTATATTATATCATTCCTTTTTTCATTTGTCAAGTCATTTAATCGCTTTTGCCAAAAGCTGACATCTTTTGTGCAATATACGCAAAAAATAGCAGCGTAAAAATAGCAAAATGGTAAAATAGAATTCTTGACACCCGCCGCCCGTGGGTATATAATATGTATATCTTAAAAAGGAGGTACTCCCAATGAAAACCAAGTACATTCAAAAAATCGTTTTTTCCGCTATGCTTGCCGCCCTTGTCTTTTCCGCCACGTGGATCTCGATCCCAAACGGGCTTGGCGGAAACATCAACCTCGGTGACAGCATGCTCCTCATCGGCGCGTGGACGCTGGGGGGGCCGTGGAGCGTTCTTGCCTGTGCCGTCGGCCCTATGCTGACGGATCTGCTGGGCGGGTACGCAATCTACGCGCCTGCCACGTTTGTGATCAAGGCGCTCATGTGTGCCGTAGCGATCCTTGTTGAGCGTCTTGCGCGTCGCTTGCCAAGTGCTTTGCGCTATCTGCTCTCGGCTCTTGCGGCGGAAATCGTTATGGTGCTCGGCTATTTTACATATGAGATCGTTCTGTTCTCTCTCCCCGTTGCCGCCATCGGGATCCCCCTCAACCTCATTCAGGGCGCGGCCTCGATCCTTGTGGCAAGCCTTTTACGCATCCTGCTCTCCAAGGCGCGACTTGACCAGTTGATGAAATAAAAGCAGCCCGTGTGCAAAAGCACACGGGCTATTTTTATACCAACAAATACCGCACACCGTCAAGCGAGTTGTCGGCATCTGCCGCGGGAACTCCCGACAGGGGATTCTTTTCGGCAATGTCCGCAACCGCGCGATGATAACGCTTTGCCACGCTCCAGAGCGTATCCTCGCGTGCGGGATAGCAGACCGTGTAGCAAGCGTCGGGGGGCGCAACCGCCTCTGCAAAGCTTGCCGAACGCAGCATAACCACCTCGCGCTCGGCGCGCGTCGCCATGCAGACCGCAAGCTCGGCATCAATCCCAATACGTTCGCCATCGGCACGTGCGCGGCAGGACAGCGGCGTGACATTCACGTCATAATCGCTCATATCCGCGTCACCGTCGGTTTCATAGCGGAACGGCACCTCAAATTCCTGCGCTGACATCTCTCCTGCGGCAACCAAGATCGCCTGCGCGCGGCACTTGCCAACAAGGATATATTTTCCGTTCTCGCACGTCACACTCTGAACCGTGGGCGAGAGAGACAGGTCGATCACGCTCTGCTCCGCACGAAGCCCCGCCTCCTCCATGGAAAGCGTGGTGTTCAGCGAAAAATTGCCGTTGATGCATCTGCGCGCCACGGGAAGCGCGACCGTTTCGTAGGTTGCCTCCCCCTTTGCCACGGTGGAATAAAGGTCCTTCGTGTAGCTTACGCTCTCGTTTCGCTGGGCACGCGCCGCAAGACGCACCGCCACCTCGCACAAAATCCGCCCTTCCTCAACGGTAATGCTCAGATCCGAGCAAACACCGTGCGCGCAGCAATCGCAATTGACCTCTGCACCGTCAACCGGCACGGATGCCGTGAACGGAATGCGGCGCAGCTGTGCGTACGGTGGTTCCTGTGTTCCCTCGTGGCAGCACAAAAGCTTCAGCGCGACCTCGCCGCGGCAATTGACGCATCCGCTTCCCGCCTCCGTCTCACTCACAAGCACCTGCCCCTCGGCACAGATCACACGCAGACCTTCCGCCTGCGAGTCGCAAACGATCTCATCGCCCAACTGAACGGGATCGCTGACGCCTACAAAGATGCGCGCACACTCACAGCTACCGCGCAAGCGCTCAAGTGTTCCCTCCGCAGCACCGCGGATCTCCTCCTCTGCCACACGCGTGCCATACATACGAACCCGCGAGCGCAAACGGCACTTTAACGAAAGCCGTCTGGGGCCGATCACGCGTCCCGCGGTCATATCGGGGGTCATTTCCGCGTCGCACATCACACCGTCACCGATCTCAAAATCCGCCATCATCTCCACGGGAACCGTAACGCGGTATTCCTCTGCCTGCTCGGCACAGTACAGAGCTCCATCGTTGCCCGCGTATAAAATACTGTAATCAACCGTTCCCGAAAGCTCCGCGCTGCCGGCTCCGATATATTTATCGGGCGGTGAGACGTGAGCGCGTACGCGGAGCAGCCTCTTAATCTCGGGCTGATAATCGGGGAGAGAAAAATCCGCTCCCAATTCACTCATGACCGTGCGGTCACACAACAGCGCCTGCACACGCGCACCTTCTCTTTCCTCTTTGATGTAGTTTTCCATATTCTCGCTCCTTTTGCAACATTTCGGTGGTACAA
>JAZRFD010000050.1:0-26123 GCA_045661185.1 Eubacteriales bacterium
CGCCCATTGCCCAATATTCCCCACTGCTGCCTCCCGTAGGAGTCTGGACCGTTTCTCAGTTCCAATGTGGCCGTTCAACCTCTCAGTCCGGCTACCGATCGTCGACTTGGTAGGCCGTTACCCCACCAACTATCTAATCGGACGCGAGCCCATCCCTGTTCGATAAATCTTTGGCAGCAGAACCATGCGATTCCGCTGCTTCATACGGTATTAGCGTCCGTTTCCAGACGTTATTCCGTAAACAAGGGCAGGTTGCTCACGCGTTACTCACCCGTCCGCCACTAACTTGGGGCCGAAGCCCCTCGTCCGTTCGACTTGAATGTGTTATGCACGCCGCCAGCGTTCATCCTGAGCCAGGATCAAACTCTCGATATCATTGTATTAAAACGACAGACTCGCGTCCGCCGATCCAATCTCTACTATCGAGCTTTTGCTCTTAGCAATTTTTACTTTTTGTTTGAGTAGTATTCTCGTTTGAATTGTTCGAGATCCAATACACACGCTAAATTAGCTTTGTACTTCTCTCTTGTTGTTCAATTTTCAAAGATCATTCGCTGCCCTTTTTTGCGGCAGCTTGAATATTATATCACAGTTAAAAGCGTTTGTCAATAGGTTTTTGAAAACTTTTTTAAATTTTCTTTCACTTTTTTCAACCGCTGCCTGTAATATCCTCGCTTTTTGCGATCTTGGATATTATACCACCATCTTTTTCGTTTGTCAAGTACTTTTTCACAAAAAAATGAAATATTTTTCAGCACTTTTACCAAAGCGCTCCTTCGCATAAAAATTGCCGCTCGACGCATACTGTTGAAAAATGCTTGTATGGAGGCTCGGATGACCACGATCCTGTTTCGCACCGTTCTGATCTACGTTTGTCTGATCACGACTATGCGCCTGATGGGCAAGCGGCAGATCGGCGAGCTTGAGGTCACCGATCTTGTGACCACCTTTTTGCTTTCGGAGATCGCCTCGCTCCCCATCACCGACCGCAACATCCCCGTGGTTTACGCGATCATTCCCATGGTCACGCTGCTGGCGCTTGAGGTGTTTTCTTCCTATATATTATTGCGCGTTCCTCGGCTCAAAAGTCTGCTTTCGGCACGCCCGACGGTGCTGATGAGCCGTGGGAAGCTGGACCAGCGCGCGCTGCGTGAGGTGCGCGTTTCGGTGGACGAGCTGATGAGCGAGGTACGCCAGCAGGGGCTGACGTCGCTTTCTCAAGTGGAATGCGCCATTCTTGAAAAGAACGGCAAGCTGACCGTGCTTCCAAAGCCCGCCTTTGCGCAGCCGAGCGCCTCCCAGCTTGGCGTGGAAGTCACGGACGACCCGCTGATGCACATCGTTTATACGGGTGGCACGTTCAGCGACACGGGGCTTGGGTTGATCGGCAAGGACCGCGCGTGGCTGGAGGATGAGCTGAAGCGGCGCGGCTTGGTCAAATCCCGCTTGTACTGCGTGACCGCAAACGAAGCGGGCAAGCTTTATTGGATCGAGCGCGAGAGGAGGGGGCGGCGATGAAATCACTTTTGACAACGCTCATTCTGTTTGTCCTGATGCTTGGCGGCATCGCCTTGAATTACCGCCACGTCAACCGCGTATGCGACGAAATGGTCGTGCAGATCAAAGCTCTGCCCGACATCGGTGAGGACGGTTGTCTTGCATCGGCGCAGGCACTCAACGACTACTGGCTTTCCCGCTCGGACACCATTGAGTTTTCATCGGGCTACGCCGCGGTCGATCGCATCAGCGAGCAAGCCGCCACGCTCCTCGCCTGCGCCTCGTGCGGTGATCTCTACGGCTACCGCACCGCGCTCGCCCTCCTCCTCGATGCCGTGGAGGATCTCCGCCGCCCCGAATTGCTCTCTCTTGGGACGATGTTGTAGCGGAGGGGATGCGTTCGGGGGATGCGTTCGAGGGAAAACTTTTTAAAAAAAGTTTTTCCCTCGAGCTCCCTTTCAAAAATTTTCACCAACAAGTGTTTTGCTACCCTCCAAAGGTAGGCAAACACAGTATTTCCTACGAGGGTACGGTTCTTGGTGAAAGTCGGTCGTGCAGCACAAGCTCTGTTTCTGCGTCGCAATCCTGTGGACGTCTGCCGGCGCCTCGCGCGAGGGAATGTTAGTGCGCCCATCGGCAGTAGCAGATTGTTTGCATAAACATTGTAGGAGCGACTGCCCCTTTGCGCGGGGGCGGTCGTTTTTTGTTTTATCGAAGCTTGGCCCGGTTTTTGATGACGTCCCAAACCAACGGGAGCATGTTTTGAGCCATCAGCGCCATGCCCTCGTCGTTCAGATGGAAGGAATCGTACGAATACGTTTCTTTGAAAATATCGGAACGCATATCCACCCCCGAAACCTGCGGATTGCCCGCGTCAATGAGATAGACGCGATCGTTGTCCGCATAGACCTCATCGTAAAGCGTCAGCACGCTTGTGGTATATTCCGTGCGTGCGGGGTCGCGTTGCTCCCATGCGGTGATAAAGATCACGATCGCGTTGGGATACTGCTTCAAAAGCTCCTCGGTCACAAGCCGCCAGGAGCCTAAGAAGGTTGCGGGATCGTCCGAATCCACCGTGCCCACGGGTGCCTTTACCTTGGGGCCACAATCGTTGCTGCCCGCCTCAAGAAAGATCACGTCGACCGCTTCCTTGGGCTTTGACGTGCTGCCACTATGGTAAAAGTCATTGCGCGCGGTGCCGCCGAACTTGTATTCCTCGTTGTTAAGGAGCAGGCCGTACATGGAAGCGTTGGACGAGGTGCGGTTGGGGTCGTATGAAACCGTCGCGCCGCCAATACCGAGATTGGAAATGTTCCAGCAGCAATCCTCTGCAATGGAGTTAATCCACACGTCGCTGCCAACGGTCTCATACGCGCCGTGGAACAAGCTGTCGCCCAGTGCCAGCACGTTCAAGGAGCTCATCTCACGCTGCATCCGCTCGGCCTCGGTCAGAGGCGTTCTGCAACGCTCTGCCACGATCTCGGCAATGAGGGGCAGCATCTTCTCTGCCATCAGTGCCATGCCCGCATCGTTGAGGTGATACTGGTCGTACGCGTACTGCGACACAAATTCCTCGTTAGGTGTGCCGTCTCTGTTGACCATATCCACTCCCGACACCGCAGGCGAGCCCGCGTCGATCAGGTGTACGCGGCCGTTGTTTTTGTAGACTTGGTTATAAAGCATCTCGATGCTGGAGGTATACGCAATTGACTGCACACCGTCGGGTCGTTCCAGATTCACGTTATCCCAAGCGGTCAGGAAAACGATCGTTGCGTTCGGGTAACGGATCAGCAGCTCCTCGGTCATCATGTGCCATGCGCCGCAGTAGGTGGCGGGATTGGTTGAGCGCAAGGTGCCCATTTCCGCGCAGACCGCCGGGGCGTAGTCAAGGATGCCGCCCTGAAAAAGGATCAGATCCACGTCCTTGGGATCCTTGGAAGGGTTGCCCGCGGTGTAATACGCGGATGAGCCGAAGCCATACGCCTCGTCGTTCATCAAATGATCATACACCGAGGGATTGGTCGCCTCGCGCGCGGGATCATAGGAGAGCGTCGCGCCCGACAAGCCAAGGTTGGTCAGATTCCAGCCGTAGGTCTTGGCCAAAAGATTGACCCATACCTTGTCTCCCACCGTTTGGTAAGCACCGCCGATCAAGCCGTCGCCGATCGCCAGCACGTTCAGTCCCTTAAAATCACGATTATAAAGCATTTCCCTCTCTCCGTCAAAGGCGTCTGCAAAAAGACCCATGTAATGTTTTTCGGACTTGTTCAGCGTCTTGTCGCGCAGGGTGATCTGCGCCTCGGTCGCGATTGAGGACGCAGTCAAGCCGTCCGGCGTCGCGCCATACACGGTATAGACCGCTCCGTCGGTCAATTCAACCGTCAGATACCCAACGCCCACCAGCGCGAGGTTGTAGTTTTCTTTTTTGATATCCACGATTGACCCCGCAAAGCAAACGGTCTCGCCATCCTCGGCGTACCACGTGCCGGGCGTGGCGGGTACGTCTATATGGTTTTCCGCGGCAAGGAGCGCATGCGTCACGCCGCCCACGCGGATCGCGGTATCGGCGGGAACGATCAGCGTGCCCACGCGGATCTCCCGAATAGCCTCATTCGCTGCCAGCGCCTCGTAATCCGCCAAAGCAAGGGACGTTACGTAGCGCAGCCCCATCGGCGTGCAAAGGCGCGCCCCGGGGGCGTCCGCAGTCGCGATGCTGACGTAGGTCGCGTCAATGCTCGCGACATCTGCGTCGGGGAGCTCGTTGGTGGTGTAGCGCGTGCCGTCCGCCAGCGTTACGGTTGCATAGAGCAGCTTGGCGTCGGCATGCATCACCGTTTGTTCCACGCGCGACAGAAGCGTCGCTTCCCCCACAGTCCCCGCGTAGGCAGAAGCACCGCAAAGGAGCGTCGGGAACAGCACCAGAAGGCTCAAAAAAGCCGAAAAAGCACGCAAAATTCGTGTTTTCATATTGTTTTTCCTTTCAAAAAGCAACACGCGCCGAGCCACAAACCGTGGCTCGGCGCTCATTCATTAAAAATCAGAACTGGTCAGCAGCTCCCGGGTCACGGTTGGGGTCGCCCTCGGGAAGAGGATCAACGGGATCGGGATCCACATCGCCGCCATTACCGCCGCCCGTGGTGGGTTCACCGTCGGGAACGATGGGACCGGGGCCCTGATTCTGCGTTGTGGTACCGTCATCCTTCTTGGTAGTGTCACCCTCGTTGTTGTTACAAGCAACGATCATAACTGCCATGCAGAGCACGAGCAGGAGAACAAGACATTTTGTCATGATGTTTTTCATGGAATCAATCTCCTTTTGTGTGAAATTTCTGAGATTTTTCTCGATACAGTATTATTATACCTTTTTTGCGCTGCTTTGTCAAGTAAAATTCACCCTCATCCTATTTTTTTGGCAGTTTGCAACAAAACAACGATCGAAAATTGGTCACAACACCCAACAAACAGCGCTTTTCGCTTCGCAAAGCAAAAAAGCGCACCATCGCGCGCTTTTTTTGGCAAACTTTGCGATCAAACGAACGGTGTCCAGACATCCTCCTCGTCAGAGGTTCTCAAAACGTCTTCATCAGACAGGCGTATAATCTCCGCCATCGGTTCTTCGTACATCAATTTCATAATAAACTCCATATATTAAATTTTAGACCCACGGTGTCCACTCGGGCTCGGGACTCGGACCTGTAGACGGCTTCTGGGTAGTCGTGTCATCGTCCTTTGGTGCGGTCGTTTCCGTGTCTTTGGGTTCAGTAGTTCCCGCTCCGTCCTCGTTCCCCTCGCACGCGACAAGCGTAAGCAGCAAAAGGAGAACCAGGAGCACGGGAAGGATTCGTTTCAGCATTGCTAAAAGCTCCTCTCATTCAGTGGAAGCGGCAGTCAAAGGCCGTCTCCGCCGTTGTTAAAAATTATTTGTGGAAAACATCTTCTTTCATGAGGTCTTTCAAGCAGGGACTTCCGGCGCGGGGTTAAAGGAAGGAATCTTAATTCCGCCGTTGATCGCCTGCCAGGTCTTTCCGTTGAAGAGCCCCGACTTTTTTCTTCATGAATCTTCCCCCTTCATGCATAATGTAAAAACCCAAAGCAAATCTCCGCGTATATACTTCAAGGGGATTTGCTTTGAGCCTTTACCTTCCGTTGAATGGGCACAGGAGGGGCGCTTTAGCACCCCTCCCGCTTGACCGACCAAAGGTCGGGATCAATGTTTAATTAATAGTCAGTGCCCCACTTAACGAAGTCGGCAATGGTGTTCTCCATATCCTTGCGGGCATCATCCATATTGGACGGAGAGGTGTAGGTTGTAAACTGCTTCTGACCAGAGGAATCAATGCCACTGAGCAGCTCGTGGAACTTACCCCAACGGTTCAGCGAGCTGTACAGAAGTGCGATATCGTAAACCAGGCAGTCGCGGATAATGTCAAGAGATGCACGGGAACCGTCATCCTTTGCAACTTCCATGTACATAGTTCTGACGTAGTATGCATCCAGAGTGGAGTCGTCCATACCGGAGTATACAGTCATAACGTAAAACATTTTTGCAGCCTTAACGTTATCGGCACGATAGTAGGGGAGAGCCCACAGATGCGTGGTGTTCTGGAAGAAAACGACGCTGTGGTGTTCCTCATTCTCTTCATAGGTAGGAATGGGAAGAATTCCGTATGCCCAGTCGATCTTAGCGGGATAGAGAGTCTTACGAGTATCATAAAGCAGGAAGTCCGCAAACAGAACCTGACCGGAAAGGAAGTTCTTAGCACGGTCACCGGCAGCACCGCCGGGGATACCGGTCAGACCAAGGTTGAGGTTGTCGTACAGATAGTTGTAAACCTCACCTGCCTCGTCACTGTGGATCGTGAACTGGGGCAGACCGTCAAAGTTCTCGGAGATACGCAGACCGGAGCCGTAGTAATAGTACAAAGGAGTTGCGATATACTCGTAGAAACCGATTTTGTCGCCCTTATCGTAGCTGAGATCACCGTCATTAGTATCCGCATCCAGCGTGTACTTGCCTGCGATCTTGAGCATGTTTTCAATCGTCCACTTACCCTCTTGAACCATCGTGTAGGGGCTCTTGAAATCGTCATCCTGGAAATCAACTGCCAGTTCTTCAGCCATTGCTTCATACTCTTTCGTGTTGAAAATGGTAGCAATGGTGTTGTCCAGAGTGGAGATGTTCATATCACCACTGACGTAGTAAAGGTTACCTGCAAGGGTCAACTCAGCCACAGAGTTCTGGTCGAACGCCTCGTTATCAAGGTTGATGTAGAGGCTATTCTGTTCGTTCATGAAGTTGGACAGATAGCCCGCGGTTGCGCAGTTTGCAGCCTCGGTTGCAACCATGATCGTCAGCTCGTAGTTGGTATGGGTGTTGAAAATACCACGCATTTCAACAAACATATCCTGCTGAGTGGACCAGACCTGCTCGATCTTGCAGTTGTACTCATCCTCGATCGTAGCGTTTCTTTCCTTAACGGCAAAGGACAGAGCGTCACCGCCACCGGTTTCGGGGTCTACCCAGAAATCCTCGCACTTGAATCCTCCGTTACCGGATTTGTCACTGCGTACGAATGCCGTGTAATTGTAGCGCTCCAGATCGCCCACCTGCTGCAGATAAGGATCGTCCTGTTCGATGGGGGGGCGGGTGCCACCGTCGTCTGTCGTAGCAGTATTCTTGTTACAAGCAGCCAAACAGGGGACGATCATCAGCAGAGCCAAGAGAAGCACAGCAATTTTGATGATGTTTTTCATGTTCTTTCTCTCCTTTTAAGTTTTTTTGAAGGATCGGAGGGAGATTTTCCCTCGTCATTCCTACTGCCCCGAACAGAACAGAGCATTATAGGTCTACTATATTATACCGCATAACCCTTCCTTTGTCAAGTTTGAAAACCAACCAAAAAACATCCTCTGTTTTTGTGCACAATAACCATTATTTCACTGCCGCTTTGTTTGCACCCCGTACGGGCGGCCACGGCCGTACGCTTGTCTATGTTCTCACCATACTACTGTCTATGTGTCATCCTGAATGGAGCCGCAGGCGGAATCGAACTTTTGCGGGTCGAGCAAAGCCGCTATGGCGGCGCGAGCAAGCAAAAGCGCGAGGCACTTGTGCCGATGCGGGATCCGTAAACGATGACCAATAGCTTGTTGTAGGAATGTTACTTTCCCTACGGAAAGCTATTGTAATTCCCTACTGGATCCCTTCGGTGCTCCGCACCTCGGTTTTGTTCGCGTTCTCCCGAGTATCCCCTCTCCCGTGGGCTCGACATATAACAAAAGGAAGCGGTTGTTTCCAACCGCTTCCGCTTTTGTTAATATTCTTTCCACAAAAGATCGTCTTCCGTGGGATCAGCCGGATCAGGCTCTTCCGGCACGAAATCAACATAAGGAATCTGAATTCCACCGTTGATCTCCTGCCAGGTCGTTCTGTTAAAGACCCCGGACAGATAGTCCGCATACTTGGAATCCCTGTTCAGGAATACGGGGATCTGGTCAAGCTTCGCAGTGACGGTGATCGTCTTACCGCCGGCACCAACCGTGTACCCCTCACCCGTCAAGAGATCAACCCAATTGCCCTCGGGCAAATAAACGACTCTTGTGGTCGTGTTCAGCTCCAGGATCGGTGCTACCATCAGTCCGTCACCAAACATGTACTGGTCGTTGATGTCGTAAACATTTGCGTCGTTCTGATAGTGCAGAACCAACAGACGCATCACGGGCATACCCGTGTCGCACGCGACCTTTGAGTACTTCCGGATGTAAGGCATCAGGTCGTTGCGCAGATTTGTATACTGTACAATAATCTTCTGTGCCTCCTCGGTCATCTCGTATGCATGACGAACGTCACCGTTGGTCTGGGTTGCCAGGCTGAAGGTCGTATACTGAAGGGCTCTTACGTAGATCTCGGACTCAATCATCTGCGCAGTAGCAAGACCCGTCTCGGGATCTGTATAGTTTCCGTTCCAATAGTCGTACGGGCCGTTGTCAGCTTTCTTTAAATACGCATACCCCGCCATATCGTAGGTTACAAAGGGCAGACCCGAAATACCGGAGTTAAGCACAGCCATCAGCTGCGTGGTCAGCGTAATTTCCTCACGCGTCTGGTCACCCGCCCATATGAAGGGATTACGCTGCATACCGATACCGCCGCCGCGGTTTATGACCGCAAAGCCCTCGGGAGCCTTTTCGCGCAGTCTCTGGCACAGGAGCGAGATGAGATACGTAGGATATGCGTGGTGCACGTCGTCGCCCTCAAACACGGTGGGATCATACCACTCATAGTAATTCAGCGTTGCAGTTCCGACTTTCGCCTCGATCGAGCTGCTGCCATTCGACATCATTCCTTTCAAGTCATACTTCAGCCCCTCGTTCGGCAGGATCTCGCAGAAGTCGATTTTAGCGCCGTCCACGCCAAGCTCGATCAGCTGACCCCAAACGACGTCTATGTACCAATCCACCGCCTCGGGGTTGGTAATATCAAGATAGTTCGTCGTGCCGCTTCCTGCGGCATCGGGGTTATCGGATGCTTCGCTTTTTGGAATTTTGATCGTGCTTTGCGAGCCTCCCTCGTACCCATGCGTATAGGTGTACCCCAACCAATCCTGCTTACCGTTTTCATACTTCAGGTCGTAGGTAACGTTTGCGTGCAGCTGATATTCTTCCTTGTAGCCCGGCATACGGGAGTCAAGATTACCAGCTTGCCAGTAAACCATGGTGTTGATTCCCAGATCCTCACAGTAGCTGATGCATTCAATAAAGTTCTGGTAGTTAGCCGTGGTAGAAATGTTCATCCAGTTAAGACCCTCAAGGATCATTGCCGTGGGCTTCATGCCTGCCGCGATCAGATTGTCAACGATCGCCTTAACGCCCCAACCCATGGGAGCGGAGTTCCCCTTCCTGGACGTGCGAACATACTCCAAATCACCGTCAAGGTCGTAGTCGACACAAACGTACTGTGCGTACGCACCGCTATAAAGTACGGCACCCGCCACCTTTGCCGCATCGGTGTTCGTCGTGACCTTCGCACCGTTCGCGCTCAGAAGAAGCGTCGCATAATCGGGAAGCTCCTCAAGGCTCTGGAACACCACCTGCTCACCGTTCAGCTTTGTAAAATCGGGAGAATAGCGACAGATCAGCGTACCCTGCGCCCATTCCTCGGGAAGGGTCGCATGTCCCGCCAAATCGGTATAGCCGTAGATCGCATCGAGCATATTGCCCGTTGCGTAGAAATAGCAGTCGATCAGGTCGTTATCAATGGAGATCTCCCAAACGTCAGAGCTGCCGTTTCCCTTGGAGGTGTTACCCCAGTCGGCCGTCATGACCTCATAACGGTTGACAAACAGACCGCTACCTCTCGTGAAGGTAAACAGCGGGATCACCGCATAGGTACCGTTGAGATTTTTTCCATCGGGATTACCGGCGTTATACGCATCGTAGGAATAGAGCGACATATACTGGCCGCGCTTGTTTGCCGAAGTAAAGGTCTCACCGCCGCCGTAAACAGCCTCGCCGCTGTTCAATTTACCGGTCATCGTAACGTTCGTGTCGCTCGCGCTGATGGAGTTGACATTGTTCATCAAAACGTCCTCGGGCGAGAAGAATTGAAGATTGAATCCACCCGTGATGTCCAAGGTCACGTAAGAATCGGTTCCCTCTGCGCGGATGGTGAACGTGAAAGTATCCTGCGAAACCGTCAGCTTCACGGCCTTGGCCTCGCAATTCTCACCCAGATAATGGGAAAGAGCCTGCGCCGCGCCCATGTTGTTGAATTCGTTGTACTTGCTGTTAGTCTGCGTGGGCTTGACTGCCTGCAAGCGCCAGCCGTTGTTGCCGTCGTAAACGAGTCGGCAAGCCACCCCTGCCGCGTTCTGGAAATAGAACTCGTTGTAGGAGTACTGCACGTTATTGACGTACGCGGTGGAATAGTCGGTCGCTACCGTCAATCCGCCCATGAAGCTTTGCAGAATCTCGCGGTATGCCACATAGTTGGAGTCATTTACAAACCTTTCGGCCACGGATCGAATGCTTCTGGAGTAATTTTTCTCCTGCGTTGTCGCGTCGGTATAATCGTAGCTGTAAATATACTTCACAGCACCGTTATTCAGCGTGATCTTGATGTAGCCAACAGCCGTAAACAGACGCGTGCGGTTACCGGGCTTGATGTCAATGATCGAGCCGACGAAGCAGGTGTCATAGCCCTCGTCAAGCGTGACACCGGGGTTATAATATTCACCAACAGTCGCCTTAACGTCAAGGTATTTTGCCGAGTAGGAAAGCTTGCTCAGCGCGTCTACCGTAAACGCGCCTGCCTCGGTCACGTAGGTATAGGGAGTGATCAGCGTACCGATCTGTACGTTTCTGATTTTACCCGCTGCCTTTTCTTCCAACAACGCGTTGATCTTGCTCGTGTTGACCTGCGTCGCAAAACGGATACCCGTGGTGTTGTTCAAGCGGATGGAAGCGCCCTCTACGGGAGTCAGTGCGTTCTGATACTCGTCAGTCGTCACCAGCTTGTATGTGACGCCTGTATTTTGAAGGATCGTATCGCTCGGGCTCGCCCCCACCTCGCGACCCGAGGCAAGCGTTACGTCCGCATAGAGTAGATTGTCGTTTTGGGGGAGCGTCACCTTCGTGGACTCGGAATAGGAGTGGTATCTTGCGTTGTTTACGTAAAGGCTACCCGCAAGCCCCGCAGCACCGATCGACTGCTTCATGATCTTTGCAATGCTCCAGTTGTCCTTGTTAAAGATCAAGCCCTTTAAAACCACGCCGTCGCGCACAAAATAACCTTCTATCAAAAGAAGGTTATTGACATAAAAATCAACCGCACCCGTATCCAGGTCAATGACAAGGCTGACGGTGTTCCATACGTCTTTTTCAAGCCAACAGGTACCCTGCTTGCCATCCTTGAGCACGTAACCGGTCGTCAGCACGCCGCTACTGAGGTCAACTCTGAACAGATCCAAGTAGCTCGTTGTATTATGCGTCGTGGAGGAATACTTACAGATCTGGCTTTCAAAGGTGCCCTTTGAGCCTGACTCAATGTAGTACTCTGCCTGAAGAACGATCTTGTCGTAGTCGTTATAAGACATCGCCACGTTACCAACAGTTACTTTCTGGTCAACGTTCAGGCCACTGCCAACCGCTTCCTTAGTCGCCGCGTCGTTGTAAACGGTGTAGATGTTGTTATTCTTGGAGCTTACAACGGTTTTTCCGCCATCGGTACTCGTAACGTTATACGGATTGGTTCCGTTCGTTGCGGTACCCGAGGTTTTTGCGGAGTCAGTCCACGTGATCGTATACGCGTACACCCCATCAACATAAAAATCCGGTACGGTTCCCGTGGCCACGGTCTTGCTATCCAAGCGCAGAACGCGGTCGCTGGTGTTCGTAGGATCCGCGGGGTTGGGCACGATGGTCGCCGTGGAGGGATATTTCAAATCCGTTCTCCCACCCAGCGCGGTTTGCAAATTGGTGCCTGAAATACCAATTTTTTGATCGTCGAAGCTGAAGTTTGTCGCACTCAGCGTAGCTGTTGCGCCCATCGTGGGGAGAAGGAGCGCGGGAATCAGCAAAAGCAGCGCAACCGCCGATGCGATCCCTAACAATATTTTATTTTTCGTCATAGGTTTTCTTCCTTTCTTGTGTGGCGTAAAGCCCAAAGCAAAACTCTGCGGGGTTATTCTCGAAGGGACTTGCTTTAAGCTTTTACGTTCTGTCGAACGAGCACGCGGGGGGGTGGAGGAAAGCTTTTTAAAAGCTTTCCTCCACTTATGCGCCCATTTACGGAAGCTCAACGGCATTGATCAGTTCAAAGATCGCCGTCACGTCGTCAAGAATGCTTGCCGCGGTTTTGGAGGTCGTGTTAGCGTTGTAGAACACGGGGATCTGCGCGATGGTTACGTCGCAGGTGATCGTCTGACCCTCGGCGCCAACCGTATAGGTCTCGCCGGTAATCAAGTCAACCCACGTGCCCTCGGGCAGGTATACGTCTCTGGAGCCGGTTCCGTAGAGCTCGGGAGCTACGAGGAACGCGTCACCAAACATGTACTCGTCACCAATGTTGTAAACGTTAACGTCGTTCTGCCACTTCAGCACCAGATGGCGTGCAACGGGCATACCGCTTGCGGTTGCCTCCTCTGCGCACTCCTCAATGTAAGGAGCCATTGCCTGGTGCAGCTTCGCGTAAAGGCTGTAAAGCTCGCTTACGTATGCGTAGCTTTCATCCTCTGCCACAAAATCAAACGCGCTTCTGACGTTGGAGCCGTCAGTCACCATGCTCGTCGTAAATGCGGTGAACTGGAGACCGCGCAGGAAGATCGGTGCCTCCTGCTCCAGAGTCAGCTTGTTGTCATGCTTGTAGAAGGAGCCACCCGCGTAGTAGGATACGAAGGGCATGCCGGAAAGACCTGCGGAAAGCAGACCCTTGATCTGTCTTTCCAGACGGTTGGTCGTACGGCTCTGCTCGCCACCCAGAACAACAGAATTGAGTTGAGTACCGATACCGCCGCCCGTAGCCACGCAAACGCCGCCGTCGGGCTTCTTGCTCAGCATGTTGTTCAGAATACCCGTGAAGTAGGTTGCGTACCACTGACGCGCGCCACCCGTTTCAACGGTCTTGTCGTAGAAGTTCAGCGTGCCGTGCGTGTCAGGCATAAGACCTGCGCCGCCAACCTTCGCGCCGTCAAAGCCGATCTCCTCGATCAGGTACGTCCAATAATCGCCAAAGAACCATTCAACCGCCAAGGGGTTGGTGATATCAATATAGGTCTTGGTTTCGTATACAAAGTCGTCGTCCGTGCTGAAGCGGTTACCGCCGTCAACAACACCCGCAAAGGGATTGCTCTTGAGCGGGTCCACGGCCACCGTGGGCTTCGCAACGAACAGGGGGGGCTCAAGCATCGAGCCTGCCTTATCAACGATCGGAATGTGCGCGGTGGTATTGGTCACCGCGTTACTCGTCTTAAAGGTGCCGTCGGGCTGAGGCTCGTTGTAGTGGTAGGTAAAGGTCCAGTCCAGATAGAAGCTCGAAAAGTTGATGTCATCGTATATACCCTCGGGGAAGGTGGTCGGGAAGAAGCCGATATCTACGTTGCAGATGATCTTTTTGCCAAGGCCGTGAACAAGGTCACAAACCGCCTTGAGCTCCTCGTGCTTGGAGAAATCGCTGACATCCCAGCCCTCGATCACGATACCGGTCCAGGGCGTGCCGTAAACCTCCATATTCGCGATCATCGCCTTGACAGTTTCAAGCGTATCAGCGTTTGCGTCATAGCGGCAAACCAACAGACCGTTCATCCAATTCTCGGGCTTTTCCGCGTATCCGCTGATCTTGGCATATCCGTTGAGGACGTCCGTGATCTTGTCGGTAACGAACACGTATACGTCAAGCGCGCCCGCACCGATCTTAACAGAAAGCTCGTTGTAATTTTCAGCGCCGATGTCGGCCTCCATGTACGCGTTGCTGTTCACGAACAGACCGGAGCCGGTCGAGCTGGAGAACAGCGGGATCGCCACGTTGGAGTTTTCCTTGTTATCGGTAATCGCGTCGCTCTGAATGATCACCTTCTGGCCGCGCTGGTTAACGGTATCGAATCTCTCACCCGTACCGAAGATCGCCTCGGTATCGTTGAGCGTAAAGTTCGCATACAGGTCCAAAGCACTCGTGCGGCCCGTAACGGAGTGGTTCAGTCCCGTCAGGGTGCGGATCAGCTTACCGTTCGCGTCGCAGAACTTGATGTTGAATTCCTGCTTGTTCAGAACTGCGTAGGTGCCGTCGGGAGCCATTGCGATCAGGTTGACATCGTCCTCCCAGTAGGTCAGCTGCTGCTGCAGATCCGCGGGCGTACCGCCAAGATCCATCGTCAGCTTCTGAGCCGCGCCCACGTTGCTGAAGGGCATCGTCAGGCTGTACTTGGTCTGCACTCTCCAACCGCCGTTACCCGTATAGGACAGGCGGCAGGCAACGTCCACCTCGGAGCCGGGATGGAGGGTAAAGAGCAGGTCGGTGGGATTCTTTTGATCAACTCTCACCTTTTTCAAGCCGTTCTTGTTCTCGGTGTTGTCGTAGTAATATGCGTACTCCAGGTCCTTCGGGACGTAGATCGTTTTCTGATCCTCGTCCACGCAAAGGATTCTCTTTTTCAGGAACAAAAATGCCTGCACGCTGATCGTGTTACTACCCAGCGCGATGATCAGGTCGTTGCCCCATACCTTGATCAGGTAATCGTACTCACCGATGTTGTATTTTGCGACTTCCTTTTCAACGTCCTCGCGACCCATCTTACCGACCACGCCGACGATGATTTCTTTTTTGGTCAGATGAGACGCATCCTCTACGATCGAAAGGTTTGCGCCCGTGACGTCTGCGATCATATCGACCAGATTTTTACACTCTGTTTTAGTCAACACTCTGGTCTGCTCTGAATAAACAAGCGAAAAATCAGTAAAGGTTCTTTCACCCAGAACGAGGTAATCGCCCTCGATCTGATCGTCGTCACCCTGTGTCACAGGAGCGGCGGGAGCCGGCTTCTGGCAGGCGACGAACATGGGAACAACCATCACAAACGCCAACAGCAGAGCAAAAAGTTTGGATAAAGTAGATCTCTTCACTTTTGTAATCTCTCTTTCTTTATTATTTTATAGGTCTCCCCTCCCCCGACGCGCGTCGGGAGGATGAGGAGTTGGCGTTATCAGTTATCGGAAGAATTGTAGTCGTTGCTCCAATCCTTAAGTCCGTTATAGATATCGTCGAAGTTGGGTCTGGACTGGCAGTTTGCGTCCTTAGTGATCTTACCGTCGATCGCGCTGTTGAGAATACCGTACAGAAGAACGGAGGTGGTGTCACCGCCGACAACGTCGAGCTCAACGCCCTCGGTGGTTGCAACAGCGAAGAATGCGCTGTCCTCGATGTACTTGAGCACTTCGGTAACGGTGATCTTTCCAAGATTTGCGCAGCCGTGGAACGCGTCGTTGCGAATGGTTACAACACCGCTCAGATCCATCTCAAGGAGAGCCGTGCATCTTGCAAATGCGAACGCGCCGATCTCGGTAACAGCGCCGAGGTCAACGTTTGCAAGAGCCTTACAGGACTTGAACGCGTCGTTGCCGATCTTGGTAACATTATTCAGGTCAATGCTTACAAGGCTCGGGCAATAAGCAAAGGTGTTGGTTTTGATCTCTTTTACGTTTGCGGGGATGGTAACGTCGGACAGAGACGTGCCGTAGAATGCGTACATACCGATGTTTTCAAGGGATTCGGGGAGCGTTACGTTTGTGAGCTTTTCGCAATCCTTGAATGCGTAGTCACCGATGGAGAGAACGCCCTCGGGGATCACGATTTCGGAAAGAATGGTGCCCTGGAAGGTAGCAAGACCAATACTGGTTACGGATGCGGGAATCTCAAAGGTAGAGATCGCGGTGTTTCTGAACGCCTCGTCACCGATCGAAGCCAAAGCCTCTGTGTTCATCGTAACGGACTCCAGAGCGGAGCAGTTGTAGAAGAGTCTTGCGGGAATCTTGGTAAGACCGGAAACGTCCGCGGATACAAGAGACGTGCATCCGGTGAAGCACTCGTCACCAACCTCGGTCACGCCTGCGGTGTTGGAGAGGGTCTTCAGAGAGGAGCAGTTCTCGAATACGCTGCTACCCATTTTGGTCACACCGGGAACAGAAGCGCTTTCAAGCGAGGAGCAGCCCTTAAATACGGAATCGCCCAGCTCCTCAACAGCCGCGGGAAGAACAATGCTTTTGAGAGAGGTACAGTTCATGAATGCCTGGTCGCCAATGGAATAAACGGTTTCGGGAAGCGTGATGGTTTCCAGGGACTTACAGCCCTCGAACACACCGGTGCTCAGCTTTTCAAAGCCTGCGGGAAGGGTGATGTTTTTAAGATTGTAGCAATTCTGAAATGCGTAATTACCGAGGTTGGTCACGGTATCGGGAAGAATAATGGTCTCCAGATACTGGCAGTTCGCGAACATAGCGGATTCGATCTTTTCAACCTTTGCGCCAAAATCCACCTTCTTGAGCTTGGTAAACTTATTCAGCTTCAGCTGGCCGCCGATGGTGGTCAGCTCGTCGTCGAACACAACGTGCTCAACGGGGCAGTTTTCAAACGCGTCGTTTGCAACGCTGCGGATCTCGCCCGCAATGTATACTTCCTTCAGGGAAACGCAGTTCTTGAAGGCTGCCTCACCGATACGGGTCACAGTAGAGGAAAGCTTGATCACCTTGAGGTTGATGCAGCCCTCGAAAGCGCCCTTGTTGATGGTCTTTACGCCATCGGGAATGATCGCAACCTCAATGTCGGTTCTTCCCTTGTACTTTTCGGTATCAACGATACCCTTGTTGTTAGCCTCAACGGTGATTTCCTTCTTTGCGGAAGCCTGCTCCTCTTCGGTGGGGTCGCCGGTTTCTGCGGTGTTGCACGCGGTCAGCGTGACAAGCAGGCTTACCAGAAGCAACATTGCAATCAATACTTTTTTCATGAGTTTTATTCCTCCATTAGTATATTTATTTCACCTGATTTGGGTTTCTGTTTTCATCCGCCTCTCACGCCGCGGGCAGCTTGATGGTACCGAGATAATCGAAGATTTCCAGAATACCGGGAACCAGCTCGGTTGCGATTGCGGAGGTCGTGTTCTTGTTGTAGAACACGGGAAGCTCTGCCAGAGACACCTCATAATTGCGGATCCATCTATCCGCAACGGGAGTTTCGGAGGTGATGGTGTATTCCTTGCCTGTCATAAGGTCGACCCACTCACCCTCGGGGAGATAAATGTCGCGGGAGTCGGCATCCTCCAGAACGGGAGCGATCATAAACGCATCTCCGAACATGTACTGATCGCAAATATCATACACGTTTACGTCATCCTGCCACATCAGGGCCAGGATTCTTGCCACGGGCATACCCGTCTCGCACGCCTCTGCGGACAGCTCCGTGATGTAAGGCGTGAGCAGCTCGTGCAGCTTCATATATCCACGGTAGATATCCGTTACGTAGCTCATCGCGCCGGGAGCGATCTCGTAAACGTACTTAATGCCGTCGCTTTCCAGCTTACCCGTTGTAATCCCGTAGCCGGTGTAATAGCCGATATTGGTGTCGAAGGAGCCGTCGGTTACCTTCACGGTTCTTTCAAAGGTGTTCTGACCGATCACGTTACCGTCCTTATCCTTGATGTCCTTTTCGAGCGTGTACTTCACCTTATCGTTCTTATCCTTGTAGGAATAGACGTCTACAGTCTGTACGGTTCCGTCCTCATTATATTCCCACTCGTACAGGTTACCGGTCAAGGGATTGATCCCCTTGTAGTAGCCGGTCTTGGAATCAAGACCGCCCGTGGTAACCTTGCACCAACGAACAAAATTATTCGAGGCCACGGTGAGCGTATACTCGCCGGAGACTGTTTTGTAGATCGGCTTTTTCAAGATGTCACCGTCAGCAAATTCAAACACGTGTCTGACCTTACCGTGCGTCTGCAAGCAGGTAGCAAATGCGGAGTACTGCAGACCGCGAATAAAGACCTTTGCCTCGTACTGAGGATCCATGATCTTATAACCACCGTTGATCGTGATGGAAGGATAGTCTCTTCCGTACTGGTAGCCCGACATATCGTAGCTCATAAAGGGCACGCCCGACATACCGGAGGAAAGAACAGCGTTGAGCTGCCATCCGATCGCCTCCCACTGGCGGACTTGGTCTCCCGCCCACATGTAGGGGGATCGCTGAGAGCCGATACCGCCACCACGCGAGAAGCACATGCCGCTATCGGGCTTCGAGGAGATCATTTCAAAGAACTTCGCACAGAACGCAACGGGATACCAGTGATGCGAGCCCGACGTGGGAAGATTATCGTCGTAATAGTTCAGCTCGTAGTATTCGGGAAGCGTCTCACAGAAGTCGATCTTACATCCGTCAACGCCGACCTCAACGGAAATCTTATGCCATACCTCATTGAAGAACCAATCGCAGGCTGCGGGGTTACTGACGTCAAGGTAGGGATACGCAAGATCCGTAGCGCCCGCCGTATCGGGGTTGTTGGTTCCTGCGGCGGGGAGCATCGTGGTGGTCGTTCCGTCGGGACGAATCATCTCCACCAGATAATCGTTGCTGAAGTTTCCCATACCGCTATCAGCGGTACCCACGCGCATGTACATCAGTATCTTTTTGCCCTTGCTGTGCACGTAATCGCACAGCTCCTTCAGGTCATCGTATTTTGCGCTTTTATACGGGCCCCAGCCCTCGGCAAGCACACCGGTCCAGGGGAGGTCGTATGCTTCGTAGTAAGCGATCGCGTCGTAAACACCCAGGTCGCGGCCGTCCGTATTTTCACCCGAATTGAGGAAGGTCCACTTTTGCGTGAGGTCGGGAGAGTAGCGGGCGATCAGCATACCGTAGGTCCATTCCTCGGGCTGCTCGGCATGACCCGAAAGATCGGTGTAGCCCCTGATCGCATCGCTCATCTGCTCGGTCGCGAAGATGTAGCAGTCGATCGTTGTGCCGTTGATCTCAGCCTTCCAGGTGTCCTCCTGAGTCTTTTTGTTCGCCGCACCAAGCGTCAGGTCCATCTCCTCGTAGATGTTGAGGAACACACCCGATCCGCGTGAGAAGCAGAGCAACGGAATAACCATGTAGCAAGCGTTTGACTGAGACCAGATATCCTTCGTAAACATGTTGATCTTCTGGCCTCTTTGGTTAACGGCGTTGAAGCGCTCACCCGTGCCGTAAATTGCCTCATTCGGGTTGATCTTACCCTCGATGCAGGCGCCTGCCAGGGTGGAAGTGATATTGGTAATCGTTGCGGAGCACTCGCCCGAGACGCTATAGAAGTTCATCTCAAAGTCGTCAAGGTTGATCGTTACGTGCGTGCCGCCATCCTCGTAAAGAGTAACGGTCTTGTTTTCCTCATCCACGCTTGGCGTGATGGGATATACGTTGAGCGGCGGCATCTCGCCAAGCGAGTAAGCCAAGCGCTGCGATGCGCCAAGCTCATTGAATTCCTCGGACGCGCTGTTCTTGGTCTGCAATCTCCAGCCGTTGTTATCCGAGAAGCTGATTCTCAGATATGCCTCGGAAAGCTTGCCGGGGTTGAGGGTGAAATACGCGTAATTTTCTTCCGCGCCCGTATACAAAACGGTTTCACACGCCTCCTCACGGTACTGCAGGGAGAAACCCTTCTCCACGCCCGCGACGTTTGAGGTCACGTAAAGCACCTTTTGAATAAAGTACTCCATCGCGGTGGAAATCGCCAGCGCCGTGCTACCGTAGATGTACACGTGGTTTCCGTGTACCTCGACTGCAAAGTCTCGTACGGTCAAATCTCTGTAGGCATCAAAGACCTTCAGCGCATCCATACGGCCGCCAACCTTACCGATGCGGATCTCGTACTCGGTTTCCTTTGCGCCCTGATCCTTTACAACCGGAATCTTAACACCCGTTTTCTGCATGATCAGCTCCGAGAGCTGCTCGGCGACCATCTGTGCGCTCGCCTCTGCCGCCAGGGGATAAACGATCTGGTATTTTGAAGCATTCTTCTCAACCAGAGCCATGATCCCTTCCGGAACCTTCTCGTCATTCGGCGTGGACGCCGCAGGCTTTTTGGCGGTTGTCTCTCCGTTGCCGGTGTTACAGCCTATGAAGCAGGCCGCAATCATTACCAACAGAAGGACAAGCGAAATTAATCTGATTTTCAAAATCAAACCCTCCTTTTTTGTGTATATGTTGTTTTTGATGTTCTTTTTACCGCGATCCCTCCGACGAAGCGTCAGAAAGCTCCGCTTGAATCGTTTCGAGATGCTCGAAGATCTCCCATATACCCGGGAGAAGCTCCCGAGCGGTTTGAGAGGTCGTGTCCAGATTGTAGAACACGGGAAGCACCGTGATCGGCGCGTCGTAACCGCGCAGCCACCGCTCCTCTATGGGAGTTTGGGCGGTAACGGTGTGCTCCTCTCCCGTATTCAGATCCAGCCACCTGCCCTCAGGCAAGTAAATATCCCGTGCAAAAACCTCGGTCAGCATGGGAGCGACAAGGAACGCGTCGCCAAACATGTATTCGTCGTTAAAATCGTACACGTTCAGGTCGTCCTGCCACATCAGTGCCAGCGGTCGCATCACCGGCATGCCCGTTTTACACGCGAGCTCGCTGTATTCGGTAATATAAGGCGTGAGCAATTCGTGCAGCTTGACGTACGCACGGTAGATATCCGTTGCATAGGCAAGACTTCCGGGCTCCACCGTGTAAATAGGATCACCCTCTCGCATATTGCCCGTTTGAGGGTCAAGTCCGCCCGTGGTCGCATCCACCCATTTGTAAAAGGTGTTTCCCGGTTTCGAGGTGGTATACGTGCCGTCCGCCGTTTTATAAACTGCCACACGCTTGACCATGCCGTCGGCAAACTGGAACGCGTGCATCACCGTTCCGTGCTGCTGCATGCAAACGGTAAACGCGGTGTACTGTACGCCGCGCACAAACACCTGCGCCTCCTTGGCAGGATTCGTCTCGCCGTACTTGTAGCCTGCCATATCGTAGCTCATGAAGGGAACGCCCGACATGCCCGACGACAGAACCGAGATCAGCTGCATGCGGAGTGACGAGAAGCTTCTCGTCTGGTCCCCCGCCCACATGTAGGGGGCGCGTTGGGCGCCAATACCGCCGCCGCGTGTGTAGCACATGCCGCTGTCGGGCTTTGCGGAGATCATTTCAAAGAACCTCGCGCAAAACGCGGTGGGATACCAATGGTGCGATCCCGACGTGGGCATCGTTTCGTCGTAATAATTCAATTCATAGTATTCGGGAAGCGTTTCGCAGAAATCGATCTTACATCCGTCAACCCCGATATCGTTGGAAAGAATATCCCAATATTCCTTGAAGAACCACTCGCACGCCCTTGGATTGGTGATATCCAGATAAGGATGTGCGCTCGCGCCGCCGACAGTGTCGGGGTTATTGGTTTCGGACACGGGAAGCATGGTCGTCGTCGTTCCGTTGGGAAGCTGCATATCCAGAAGATAATCCTCATCGAAATTCGACATTATCTCTCCTGCCCAGCCCACACGCATGTAAACGATGAGCTTCTTGCCAAGGCTGTGCACGTAATCACACAGATCCTTGAGATCCTTTCGGTGTCGGACGTTCTGGCTGTAGGGTCCCCACGCCTCGGCGGAAACCGTCGTCCAAGGGAGATCGTACGCTTCCATGTAAGCGATCAGGTCGTACACGCCGATTCCGCGTCCATCGCCATCCGCTTTTCCCTCGATGCTTGCCGACCACTTTTGCGAAAGGTCGGGGCTGTAGCGACAAAGGATCATGCCGTAGGTCCATTCCTCGGGCATTTCGGCGTGTCCCGAAAGGTCGGTATAACCGCGAATGGCCTCACTCATCTGCTCGGTGGTGTACACGTAGCAGTCGATCGCGTCGTTTGAAATATGTGCCGTCCACTCATCGCTCTCGGCTTTTTTATTCTCGTCTCCGAGACTAAGCGTCATATGCTCGTACTCGTTGAAGAAGATTCCCGAGCCGCGCGAGAAGCAAAGCAGCGGAATGACCATGTAGCAGGCGGTCGGTGTCGACCACTCGTCCTTGGAGAACATATCCAGCTTTTTACCGCGTTGGTTGACCGCATTGAAGCGCTCACCCGTTCCGAAAATTCCCTCGTTCGGATTGATCACACCGCTCACGAAAGCGCCGCCCGCGTTGGTGTCCAGCTCGTTGATCGTAGCGGAGCATTCACCCGACGCGTTATAAAAGCGCATACGGAAGGTCGCGGTGTCAACGATCACGTGACAATCGTTCTCGGCGTAGATCACAACTCTGTCATCCTCCTCGTTTACCTCAATCGGATAAACGTTCAGCACGGGGACTTCCCCCAAGGAGAGGGAGAGGCGTTGTGCAGCACCGATATCGTTAAAATCCTCGGAAAGATTGCGCTTGGTCTGCAATCTCCATCCGTTGTTGTCAGTAAAGCTCAGGCGCAGATAGCTTTCCGCGTTTCCGTTTCCAACCGTGAAATACGCGTAATGGGATTCGGGGTCGGTTCCCGTAAAGGTCACGTCTGTTTCGGCCTCGCTCGCAAGCCATTGGTGGGAAACCGACGTTTTCACACCCGCAGCCTCTGCCGACAGGTAAAGTGCCTTTTCGGTAAAATATCCAATTGCCGCAATCATGGCCTGCGGGGTGGTTCCGTAAAGGTAGAGGTGCTTACCTCTGACCTCAATCGCGTAATCACGCTCGCCAAAGCCTGAATATTGGTTCCATACGTCCAGCTCGTTCTTACGGCTGACCCTGCCAATGCGGATCTCGTATTCCGATTCCTTGGCAAACGAGTGCACCACGGGGATCGCGACGCCCGTCGCGTCCTCAATGGTTGCGGAAAGCTCCTCGGCCGCAGCCTGAACGCTTGCCTCCACGCCATAGGGATAAACGATCTGGTATTTTGTTTGACCGTCCTTGACGAACGCCAAAAGATCCTTAGGGATCGGCGTACCCGTGTCGGTCGACTTTCTCGTTTCCGTTTCCGCTCCCCCGCTCTCCTGACAGCCGAGCAAAGGCGTAAGGAGCACAGCGAGCGCAAGGATCAGGCAAATCAGTTTCTTTTTCACGTTCGTGCGCTCCTTTCGGGAATTTTATAGCCCCACTTTTGTAGATATCACACAAAAAAACAAGTTTTTCGGTTGTGAAACCACCGTTTTGGGGCTGTTTTTTGTTCGTTTTAACTAAAAATCGAACAAAAAGTAAACAAAACACCCAAACAAAGCGGAAAATGATTCAGTTTATTGTATCATTTTTACAAGGGACTGTCTATATGTAAATTGATATCTTTTGGCATAAAATTGATATTTTTTGCATTTTCTACTTGACTTTGCATATAGACCGTGCTAAAATTTATAAAGAACAGAGTTTTAAGGAGATAAGCAATGAAAAGCACCTCACACAAAAATTGGGAGCTGTTTGCGGTCCCTCCCGTCAGCATCGTGATGGACGAATTGGCCGCAGGCACGCGAAGGCTGACCTATCGCATGGATACAGTCTACCGTCCCATTGCGCGCACCATGCTCAAATCGGTCACTGATATTCTGGGCACCGAGTACGTGTTCTCGGGATATCACTACCATGAGGGAATTGAGATTTTCCGCATCCGCTCGGGCAGTGCCAAGATCGTCATCAATAACCGCCCCATCGCCGTGGAAAAGGACGACGTCATATTCGTCAACGCCTTTGAGGCACACGGCACCTATCTTGCCGACGCAGGCGTGGAGTTTTCGCGCAGCTGCGTCATATTTCATCCCTATCACGTCTTTCCCGCCGAGAGCGGAAACGACCGCTTTTTTGCCGATCTGAAAAGCATTTGCTTTGAAAACAGGATCCCCGCCGACCACCCCGCATCACGGGCACTGCGCGACAGCGTTGATCGCATCACCGACCTTTTTGTAAAGCGCCCCCACGGCTGGACGGTTACGGTGTATGCCGAGATCATGCAAATTTACGCGACCGCCGTAAACCGGGGACTTTATCAGCCGAAAGCGGGCAACACGTCCTATATGTTCGACTTTATGACGCGCGTCAGCGCCTACATTGAGGATCACCTCGACGAGGATATCTCCACCACCGATATCGCCGCCTACTGCCAGTATAGCACCGAGCATTTCTGCCGCTTGTTCAAAAAGTGCTTTGACAAGACCTTCAAGGACTATCTCAACATCTACCGCATTCAGAAATCCAAGGATTTTATCGACCTTGGCAATTTCAACACCATCGCGGAAATCGCATCCAAATGCGGCTTTAATAACCAGAACCACTTCAGCCACATGTTCAAAAAATACGTCGGTGTTCTGCCCTCGGAGTACATCAACCGCCAACGCAAAAATGCGTAAAAAACTTGTTTTTGCGCACACGTACTGCAAAAACGCACAAAAATGCCACCATAAAGCAGATTTCAAAATGAAAGGATACACGCTATGGACCTGCAAGAATTCAAGTCCCTTCTCTACGGAAAGAAGCCCGTCAACGTCATTCTCGACACCGATGCCTACAACGAGGTCGACGACCAGTTCTGCATCGCCTACTGCATGCGCTCAAAGGAAAAGGTCAATCTGCTCTCCATCAACGCGGCTCCCTTCCTCAACCAGCGCTCCACCGATCCCCGTGACGGCATGGAAAAGAGCTACCAAGAGATTTTTAAGGTCATGAAGCTGGTCGATCCCGTGGCTTCTATCCCCGTTTACCGCGGCTCCACCGCGTTCCTGACCGACAAAAAAACGCCCGTCGAATCCGACGCGGCGGATAACATCATCAACACGGTGCAAAACAGCACCGAGCCCGTGATCGTCATTGCCATCGGCGCGATCACAAACATGGCATCCGCGCTGATCAAGTGCCCCTCTTTGGCGCAAAAGACCGCTGTGATCTGGCTGGGCGGCACCGCGCTCCACCACCCCCACACCAAGGAATTTAACCTGCGGCAGGACATTCCCGCTGCGCAGGTCGTGTTTGATAGCGGTATTCCCCTTTTGCAGCTCCCCTGCGCGGGCGTTTGCACCGAGTTTGTGACATCCGTCCCAGAGCTCAAATATCACCTTGGCGGCAAGAATGCGCTCTGCGACTACCTCGTCGACAACGTGGCAGAGGAGTGCGCGACCTACCCCACCCCCGTGGCGGGCCGCATCATCTGGGACGTGACTGCGGCGGCGGCGCTGATCTGCCCGCAGTTCTGCGAGATCGTAGAGATCCCCCGCCCCTTTGTAACGGGCGACTGTCTTTACGCATTTGACAACGCGCGTCCTCATTACCTCTACGTGCGCCATTTGAATCGCGACCACATTTATAACGATTTGTTTGAAAAATTGACCCAAAACTAGCGAAAAACGCAACACGTATTGCAAAAAAGGAGCTTTTTATGAGCAAAAACATTCTGGTGATCGGCAGCATCAACGTCGATTACGTAATCCATACCGAGCGTCTGCCCAAGCTTGGCGAGACCCTTACGGGCAGCGATTTTGCCATGAATTTTGGCGGCAAGGGTGCCAATCAAGCGGTCGCGCTCTCAAAAACAGACTGCAACGTCAAAATGCTGGGCGCGGTCGGAGCAGACCTCTCGGGCGACCTTGCCATTAAAAATCTGCAAAGCTTTGGCATTGACACCACCGACATCCTCACGGTAGACGCTCCCACAGGCGCGGCCGTGATCACAGTCTGCGGCGGTGACAACCACATCATTCTTGATATCGGCGCCAACGCCTACGTCACCCCCGACGCCATTGCCGCGCGGGAAGCCCTCTTTGATTGGGCGGATTTCGTGGTCATGCAGTATGAAATTCCCATGGAATCGGTGCTTTTTGCAGCACGTATGGCGAAAAAGCACGCCTGCCGCGTCGTTCTCAACCCCGCTCCCGTGAAGTCTGCCGACCCCGTGCTCTTTGAAAACGTGGATCTGATCATCCCCAACGAGTTTGAAACCGAGCTGCTCACGGGCATCTCCCCCGACGACAACGCAACGGTCGAGCAAGCTCTTGCGACTCTGCGCGCCCTCGGTTGCACTGACGCGCTCATCACCCTCGGCAAGCGCGGCTGCGCCTACACCGAAAACGGCACCGTCCGCTACGCGGGCACCTATCCCGTCAAGGTCGT
>JAZRFD010000051.1:0-3912 GCA_045661185.1 Eubacteriales bacterium
GCGCGTTGACGTTTTCCAAAGCTCCGTTACACAAGCTCCACATCGTGCTGTCGCGTGTCTGTTCCATTTTTTCCTTGGTTTGCGCGATCAGCGCCGTGGCGGAGCTGTACGCCTCCCAGCACCCTCGCCGCCCGCACCCGCAACGGCGCCCGCCGTGCGCGATGACCGTGTGCCCCAGCTCCGCACCCGCGTGGTGGAAGCCGGCGTAAAGCACATCGCCGATGACGATGCCGCCGCCCACACCTGTGCCAAGCGTGATCAGTATCAAGCTCTCACAGTCCTTGCCCGCGCCTACCCTTGCCTCGGCGAGCGCCGCGGCGTTGGCGTCGTTTTCCAGGTAGATCCGCGGCACGGGGAGCTGTTGCGCGAGGCGCTGTGCCAAGGGATAGCTTTGCATGCGCAGATTGCAGACGTATCGGACAGTGCCGCTTGGCGGATCCACCGCCCCGGGCGTGGCGATGCCCGCACAAGCAACGTCCGTGAGGGAGAGGCCTGCTTGCGAGAGGAGCGCGTGGCAAAGCCCCGCCATGTCCGACACGATCTTGTCGGCGGGGCGCTCCCTTTTGGTGGGCACCTTTCCTTTCGCGATGATCTGACCCTCTTGATCCACGATACCCGCGGCAATATTCGTGCCGCCTAGATCCACGCCAATGTAATACACAGCAAAGCCCCCCGATCTGAAATTCTGCTATTAGTATATCCGCAAACAAGGGGGAAGTATGTTTTGATTTTCCTGTGCGCGTGGTCGTTGTCTGCGACGAAAAAGCAGCCCTTTGCCAAGGGCTGCTTTGAGGAAGGATTTATTCGCTTTTTTCATACACCTCGCGGCGGATATAGGCCGCCGTGGCGTGCGGGTCGGAAAGCGGGGCGGGGTAGCTCAAAAGAAGCATCGGCACCTCGGCAGCGCCCGCGCGGTAGGCGGGCTGGTGATAGTCGCAGCTGTTTTCACAAAATCCGCTTCGCAGATAGAACGCCGCGCGCCGCGCCTGCATCGGCGTTTCGGGGCGCTCGCATTCCAGCACGAGAGGGGAGAATTCCCTTTGCAGAAGCGGCAGTACGCGCGCGCCGAGCCCTTTGCCGCGAAAGCGCTCGTAAATCACGAAATGCTCGGCAAAAGTCACCCCGTCAAGGCACCAAACGCTGATAAAGCCCACGCGCGTGCCCTCGTTTTCAATGTGAAACACGTGAAAGCGGGGGTCGCTCAGCACGCGCTTGGCGTGGCTGTAGTCGCGGCGCTCGTCGGGAATGAAATTGCGCTCCATCTCGGCATAGATGGCGTCAAACTCGGCGGGGGAGATCTCGGTCAGAGTCATTATCTATACTCGTCCAGCACGCTTTGCAAAAGGGCGGGATCGTCGGTCATGATGCAGTCGCAACCAAGCTCGATGAGCTCGCGCATCGTTTCGGCGTCGTTGATCGTCCAGTATTGTACGGCAACGTTGCGGCGGTGTGCGCGGTCGATGTAGGTGGACTTATCCAGGTTGATGGTGATGCCGAGATCGTAGGACGTGGGGATCTGCAGGCAGGCGAAGTCGCTGCTGTCAAACAGATTGACCTTCAGCATCTGGGTCAGCACGAACTTTGCCGCCGTGCCCGTGGGCGCGCCGCGCATCAGATCGCCATATTTTTCCTTCAGCTCCACCTCAATCTCGTCGTGGAAAGTGCCGACCACGATGCGGTCTTTGTAGGCGGGGTAGCGCGCGAGCGTCTCGTAAAGGATACGGCACGCCTCATAGCCGCGCTCGCCCTCGTCCTTGATCTCTACGATGAAGAGCAGATCGGGGTTGCTTTCGTAAAATTCGGCAAAAAGCTGCTCCACGGTAGCGATTTGCAGACCCTTGGTCGCAAAATCTGCGTCGTCCTTGTAGGGGCGCACGCCGTCCCCATTCTCAAAATAGTAGCCGAAGTTGAGCGCTTGCAGCTCGGCAAGCGTCATGTCCTCGATGTAATGGCGGTTTTCCTTGTTTTTGCAAAGCTCCTTCACCTCGTCCAGCGTGAGGTCGCCGTTGACGTTGCAGGTCTCGTCCACGTAGTCGTCGTGGTTGTAGACCAGATACCCGTCCTTGGTGAGGTACAGATCGCTTTCGATGATGTCGACCTTGTAGGTCTTGACGGCCTCGCGGAACGCGAGCATCGTGTTCTCGGGATTTTGCACGCCGCCGCCGCGGTGTGCGGCTACCAGCGGCAGATTGCCCTCACCCACCACAAAGGGATTTTGCTCCACGTTCTTTTTGGGCGGGATCAGATTGATCACCACAAAGAATACCACAAGCGCGGCAAGCACGCTCGCCACAATGATCAATGCCTTTTTCTTTTTGCTTAAATTTCTCATACCGTTACCTGCCTTTTCTTATTATTGTCTTTTTTGGGGGGGCTTGCTCCCGCCTACAAAGGAATTTTATTTTCTCGTCAGACACATGACACTTTCGACGTGGGTCAAGAGAGCAAAAGGTATATTTTTATGCCCAAAATGGGGGTTGTAATACCTTAAAGTCTCAACCTTAAAAAATTACATTCATCTTCTGACATCTCGAAAATCACTGTACGTTTGGGCACAGCCAAATAAACACGGTTCTGCAATTCCTGCAGTTTGTAAAAAGGATTGCATCTGGGTCTCGATATACTTTCCATAAGGAGGGTACAGAACTGTTCCTTGTAACTTTACAATGGAATTGTTTGAGTGACGAAGATTCATTTCCCATGCAGAGCCGTCGCACACTTCAACAGTATAATTTTTTTGTTGAGTAATCAAACGTTCGTGCGAAGTCAAAAATTCAAAAAAACCATTTACTTCGTTGCGTGGCACAGAAAGTTCCACCCGCTTAATGACATTTCGATAACCATCAAATTCTTCGTAAATAAGTTTTCTTGTCTTTCTGCAGAACTTCGTTCTGGCATAAGACTTATCCTCAACATCATGCTCCGTATAATTGTACCATTCCAGCATAATAGAGGTAATTTGTATTTCAGTCATTTCCCTCTTTTTCCTTTGTCGAACTTTTTGCAAACATGGCGCACATTTGATAAGATCTCATAAAAAGTTCGCTTGTATCAGCAACATTATCACTTGCCAATAAAATCGGTTGTAATACATCATTATCGAAAGCCTCATTACAAATAATATTAAACTTAAAATCAAATTCCTTTTTGCAAAAGAAGTTATTAAGATATGTTATGCACGGTAACAGATCGGATAAAATTGCTCGGTTTATTTTCGGTGATGCAAAAACAATCTCGCCCGCGGGCGCATCAAAATACCCATAAAAACAAAATGCCGTTCGAATAATTTTAGCAAGCACCTTCATAACGGTTTCTGTACGCGTTCCATAATTTAAACCTGATTCGTGAAAAGCTACATCTATCGCATAAAATGAAGTTTTATTCTCGCTGATATGAATCCCCAAAACATCACTTTCCGCCTGCCGCATAATTTGCGAAAGTGCAGAATTCTTTTTGAAAATTTTATATTGATATTGATTTTTAAAGTATTCTTCTATCGTATGTAGCAAATCTTTAATTTCTTCGGCATGACGAAGTTCCCATTGTGAAGAAACTTTCCAATTTGTTTGAACTATCTGACACTGCTTCACGTGGCGAAGCCACGAATAAAAGAGAGATTCGCCCATTTCTATCTTCATTTGTATCGATCCTTCCTTATATGTTTCCAATCAATCTTTAGTTAGACAAACCACACTTTCAACGTGCCCTGTTCGCGGAAAGAGGTCGACGGGCGTGACGGTGCCGATCTCGTAGCCGAGGGTACGTAGCAGGGCGCAGTCGCGCGCCAGGGAATCGGGGCCGCAGGACACGTACACGATGCGGGGCACCTCGCGCGCGGCGAGGAAGCGCAGCAGCGCCTCGTCACAGCCCTTGCGCGGGGGATCGAGGATCACCACGTCGGGGTGGAGCGTG
>JAZRFD010000052.1:0-18559 GCA_045661185.1 Eubacteriales bacterium
CCCGCCCCGAGCTTCGCTCGCTCCTTCTGATCTTGGCATCCGTCGCGCTTTGGTATATCGGCTACAACTCCATTACGAGTAAATATTCGGTGTACGCGACCAACGTTCTGGGCTTTGACTACAACCTGACCCTGATCGTGGCGCAGGCGGCGGCAATCGTCTCCTATATCCCCGTCGGCATCATCGCCTCACGCGTCGGTCGTCGCAAGACCATCTTGGGCGGCGTGCTGATCTTGGCATCCGCATTCTTCATCGGAAACTTTATCACCCCCACCACGCCCGAGCTTGTCATGTACCCCGTCTTTATTCTCGCGGGCATCGGCTGGGCATCCATCAACGTCAACTCCTTCCCCATGGTGGTGGAGCTGGCGCGCGGCGGTGACGTGGGCAAGTATACGGGCTACTATTATACCGCCTCCATGTCCGCGCAGATCGTTGCTCCCATTCTCTCGGGCCTGCTTTATGACCTTATCAGCATGCGCTACGTCTTCTTCGCCTTTGGTACGGTGTTTGTGCTGGGCTCGTTTGTAACGATGTTCTTCGTGCGCCACGGTGACGCCAAGCCGATCGCCAAGAAGAGCGTCCTTGAAAATTTAGATGTAGAGGATTGATATGATCGTTCGTATTATTTTATCGGTGCTTGCCGCGCTTTTGGTCGTGGCGGCGTTGGCCTACCCCCTCGTGCTGCTGCGTCCGCGCAAAAGAAACCGTGTCAGCGACGCGTTGCTCTGCGATTACGCGCACCGCGGGCTGCACGGAAACGGGATTCCCGAAAACTCCCGCGCGGCGTTTGAGCTCGCTTGCGCGCGCGGCTGCGGCATTGAGCTGGACGTTCAGCTCTCGCGCGACGGCGTGGTGATGGTTTTTCACGACTACACGCTGACGCGTATGACGGGCTGCGACAAAAAGCTAAAGGATTTGGACGCGAAAGAACTGCAAGCCCTCTCGCTTGGCGGCACGGCGGAAACCATCCCGACCCTTGAGGACGTGTTGCACCTTGTAAACGGCCGTGTGCCGCTCCTGATCGAGCTCAAAGGCGAGGATTTCGACACCGCTTTGTGCGCAAAGGTGGCATCCCTCCTTTTGGACTACTCGGGAGCGTACTGCTTTGAGTCCTTCAATCCGCTCTTAGTCAAGCAAATGAAAAAGCAGATGCCCACGGCGGTCTGCGGTCTGCTTTATACCAACGTCTGCCGCGAAAAAAAGAAGTATTCCGCCTTGAATATGGCGCTCACGGCTATGGCGTTTAACTTTTTGGCCTGCCCCGATTTCATCGCCTACAACGAAAGCTGCCGCACCGCTCTCCCCGTCCGCTGGGTCAGCGGCCTGTATCATCCCCCCCGCTTCGTCTGGACCGTCCGCTCCGACACCTCCCTCTCCACCGCCCACCAAAACGGCGAATGCGCGATCTTTGAGCACTGTGGATAAAAGGCGGGGATGTTTTGGGGCTGTCTCACTAAGATAACTCAAGAAAAGAAAAAGCGGATGCTCACCGTTTGGGGTGATATTGCTGTTTTTATCACGGAAAATTATAAAACGTTTAATTTTAGGTTGACAATGTCCTAAAATTTGTGTATAATATAAATGTGGTCTCAAAAAGGAGGAAAGGAAAATGAATTTGAATACGAAGCAAATCGTTTCGATCTCCGAGGCGAATCAGAATTTTTCCCGCGTGGCTAGAATGACCGATCGGCAGGGTGAAATTTATATTTTTAAAAACAACAAGCCCAAATATAAGCTGGTGGATATCGAACACGATACCGAGATTGAAATGACCGATGATGAGAAGATTGATTTTGTGGCGGCTCGCATTTTAAAGCTTTACCACCCCGCCTTTGAGGAGCTTGCAAAATGATAAAGTTCAGTCAAGAAAAGGTGCTTTTGTTGCACAAGCTTATCACAGAAGAGACGGGCGGGGATCCGAGCGTGCGCGACGTGGAGCTGTTGAACAGCGCGCTGGAATCGGCGTTTGCCACGTTTGACGGGAAAGAATTATATCCTACCAAGCAGGAAAAGGGAGCACGGCTGGGGTTTGCACTGATTTCCAACCACGCCTTCGTGGATGGAAACAAGAGGATCGGGATGTACGTGCTTCTTACGTTCCTTGAAACGAACGGTATCAAGCTCCGCCCCACCAACGCCGAGGTCGCGCGTGTCGGCCTTGCCGTTGCGGCGGGAAAAATGAAATACCAAGAGCTGCTTGATTGGATCTTGGAAAATGAACAATAATGACCTTTTCTTTTTCGCAAGTTCTTGCGGGAGGGAGAGGCTTGGAGAGGGAGGGCGCTTCTTGAAAGAAGCGCCCTCCCTCTCCAAAAGTCACCTATCTATCTCGCCAACAAGGGCATCCCGACGAGCATATTTTCAAGGAAGATGCCGTAGCCGCGGGCGGGGTCGTTGATGAGGACATGGGTGACCGCGCCCACGAGCTTGCCGCCCTGAATGATTGGGCTGCCGCTCAGTAGTGTGTTCAAGTAGGGACAACAGCTTTTAACCAAATGTTTAAAAGATACAAGAAACAAAAAGAATAAACTTGTAAAAGGTTGCAAAAATCTATTATAGATCGCACAAAAGCTGAAAACAATTTTCATTTGTGCACAAAGTTTTCAACATAATGTTGACAAAACCAAAAGTATGTGATATAATTTTTATTGAAAAGTAATTGCACAAGTGCGCATTTTTTCAAAAGGAGGGCATATGGAAATCCGAAGAAAACGATATTTAAACCAACTCATACAGTTCAAATGGGACGGAATGGTAAAGGTCGTAACGGGAATCAGGCGTTGTGGCAAATCTTATTTATTGAACGTTTTATTTAGAAATCACCTTAAAGAAGCTGGGGTTGCAGACGATCATATTTTGTTTTTTGCGCTTGACAATGATAAATATTTGAGATACAGAAACCCGCTTGAGCTTTCCGCATTCGTTCGCGGACTCGTTGAGGGGAGTGAAGGGCAATACTATCTTTTTATAGACGAAATTCAAATGTCGGATACCGTGGACAATCCCTATAACCGGGGCGGTAAAAAAATCACCTTTTATGATGTTCTCAACGGTTTGAATGCACTTGAAAATTTGGATATTTACGTTACGGGAAGCAACTCCAAAATGCTTTCATCGGATATTCTGACCGAGTTTCGAGGAAGGAGCGACGAAATCCGCGTTCATCCGCTCTCGTTTGCAGAATATTATTCAGCAGTCGGTGGTGACAAACGTGATGCATTTGACGAATACGCCTTTTACGGTGGAATGCCTCTTGTGATTTCTCGCCCCGATGATACAGCTAAAATGAAGTATCTGTCCTCGCTTTTTGCAGAGGTATATTTAAAAGATATTGTTGATAGAAAAAAAGTGGAACGCGAGGATGTTCTTGCTTGTACGCTCGATCTGCTTTGCTCATCGGTTGGCTCGTTATCCAATCCTACTAAAATTGCTGATACCTTGAAAACCGTTCAGCATATTGACGTGGCGCAGAACACCGTCAAAGCATATATTGATCATTTAATAGATTCTTTCTTGTTTTCGGAAAGCAAACGATATGACGTAAAGGGCCGCGCATATTTTAATTATCCCAACAAGTATTACTGCGAGGATGTTGGACTCCGCAACGCACGGATCGGATTCCGTCAGCCCGAAATGACACATATTATGGAAAATATCATTTATAACGAGTTGATGATCCGCGGATATTCGGTTGACGTTGGTGTGATCACCACACGAGAGCGTAACACGGAAGGAAAGCAGATCAGTGTTCCGCGTGAGATTGATTTTATCGCAACTAAGGGCGGAAAAAAGGTCTATATTCAATCTGCATACGCCATGCTGACCGAAGAAAAGCAGATAAGTGAATTGAAGCCGTTTTCTCTGACCGGTGATTCATTCCCCAAAATCGTTGTCAGACATGATGTTGGTAAGCGCTTTTATGATGATAACGGAGTGCTGAATATTGGAGTGATTGACTTTTTGCTGGATGATAGCGTTTTATAAGTTAGCGGTTGAAGTTTAAAATGAAAAAATATAATATTATAAACTACAAAATAAACAAAAGCGTAAAGCCAATTGACGTTTTGCTAGAAATTGAGCGTTTAATGCATAATGATGTAAGCTACCTAGAATGCTTCATAAAGCTTGAGATTTCAATGATTGAATTTGAACATGATGGCGAATTGCATTCAAACAGAAATAGAAATGCTATTCTGACTATATTGAAACACTACCCGGAGCTTAAGCGCTTTTTTGAGCATAAAAATCATATTGATGAAGATGGTTCTGCAAGAGAAACGCTGACGATACAAAACTTTGCAGAAGAGACCTTTTCGCTATATGGCAAGGTGGAATATTCGCTTATTAAGGAAATAGCAGAAAAAATACCTAGACCGTATAGTTTAAATCATTTTGAAGTAATATATAGTGGAACCAGTTTTGGTGAAAGTTCCGATCAACAAAACAATGTGAGAGCGCCGTCAAATGGTTTTGGTTCCCTTGTTGGTAATTATATAATGTATTGTCGTTCAAATTACGGTAGCGAAAAGCACTCGTACATTCAGTTCTCTGTCGATGATGATAATATTGAATCCATGCGTTCAATCTTCTTTGAATTTGCTAAAAACATCGGTGGAAAATACGAGGGGACGGAGTATCACTCATAAAAGTGGCATAATCCAAGGAATACCAGTGTGATATAATAGGGACAACACATTTTTAATGAAAACTGAATAGAAATCGGACAAAAAACGGTTGTCCCTATTTGAACCTTCTCGCGGAGTGTGTTCAAATAGGGACAACTTTTTATTATCTCGCCAACAAGGGCATCCCGACGAGCATATTTTCAAGGAAGATGCCGTAGCCGCGGGTGGGGTCGTTGATGAGGACATGGGTGACCGCGCCCACGAGCTTGCCGCCCTGAATGATGGGCGAGCCGCTCATCCCCTGCACGATGCCGCCCGTGCGTGCGATGAGATCGGGGTCGGTGACCGTTACGGTGAAGCATTTTGAGCCCGTGGCGGCGCGGCTGATATTGGAAATTTTGACGTCGTAGCGCTCCATTTTGTTGCTGTCCAGCGTGCAAAGGATCTCGGCCTTGCCTTCCTTCAAATCATCGCGCAGACCCACGGGCATGGGATCTCCCGCCGTGTCGGGAATGTCCGAGAACACGCCCCACACACCGCAGGAGGCGTTCCCAAGCAGCGCACCGGTCTTGCCCGTGTTAAAATAGCCCTTGAGCTCACCGGGGGCACCGGGTGCTCCCTTGACCACCGACGAGATGGTCACGTCGGAGACCGTGCCGCGCTTGACGGGCACGAGCGCGCCCGTGTCGGCATCGCAAATGCCGTGGCCTAAGCCCGCAAACGCGCCCGTATCGGGGATAATAAAGGTGACCGTTCCGATCCCCGCACCGCTGTCGCGTACCCAAATGCCGGTTTTATAGCGGCTTTCGGCGGGGCAGTAGGCGGGCTTGAGCGTGACGTCAAAGCTGCGGCTGCCGCGACGGCAGGAGAGCTTGAGTGCATTTCCTTTTGATGCTTCAATGCGGTCGGTCAGATCCGATGCGCTTTCCAAGGGCGTTCCGTCAACCGAGAGGATCACGTCCTTTTGCCGCAATCCCGCCTCGGCGGCGGGGTTGTGCGTGCCGTTTTCGGTCTCTACGTCGCAAAAGCCGACCACCATCACGCCCTCGGTCAAAAACCTGACGCCAAAGGGCATGCCGCCGGGGGCAAGCTCAAGGCCGTCGAGGTCCTCTGCGCTGAGCGCGGGGAAGGCTTCAAAGGGCGACAGGGGCAGGGTGAGGTGCGGAACGTTATGAAGGGCTGCGGCGGGGCATATGTCGGGAGAGTGTTCTTGCATGGCGGTGGCGATCTCCTTTTGAGCGTTTTGCGCCGATGCTGCGGGAACGGTGCCGAGCACACACCAAAGCATCAGCAGGACGCAAAGCAGGAGCTTCCTGATTTGTTTCTTCATTTATTTGTACCTTCCTTCAAAGCGGCGATTTGTTCGTGGGCAAAGCGGCTGTGCGCCGTTTTTGCTGTTACTTAATGTGTGCCGCCCGAAGCACTTTATGTCTTGCAAAGTTACCCATCAAAGACTCGAACCTATAAGCCCTACGGCGTGCAATTTCCGCGTCTTGCGTCGTAGCGCGCCTTGAAAAGTCCGTACTTTCCTGCGGCTCACTCCACCGCAATCCATCAAAAATTGCATCGCCGTAGGGTGCGAAGCAGTTTTGGGAGAACAAACGGTTCGGAGAAACAAGGAAAAAAGGTGAAGCAATATAAGATATTGCAAGACTTTTTGACGCAGTTTATACAAGCGTTTGCCTCCCAAAACCTTATAGGTTCGAGTCTTTGATGGGTAGGAAAGACAGTCGGTTCGTGATAAATTGTTGAATCGTTCACAAAATCGGCAAGAAATTTCCACAAAAAACGCATATAATTTATTTGTAAACTAATTTGTAAGGAGGCAACCTATGCAAAAGAAAAAAGGGGAGCTCTGCCGACACCCGCATCCCACGCCGCCCATGCTTGTAAACGAGATCGCACGCCTGTTTCACGCGCGCATGAAGCGGTATGAGCTGTCGGGGGTAATGTCGCAGGATTCGGCACGGCTGATCATGCGTGCGCTCGCGCGCGAGGACGGTGTAAGCCAGCTGCACCTCGCCACGCTGACGCACCTCAAAGCACCCACGGTCAGCGTGACCCTGCGGCGCATGGAAGCGGAGGGGCTTGTGCGGCGCGAGGCAGATCGGATGGATCTGCGCATGACACGCGTGTATTTGACCGAGCGCGGGCAGGCGCACAACCGCGCGGTGTTTGAGCGGCTGCATCAGCTGGACAACGAATTGATGCAAGGATTTTCAAAGGAAGAAACCGAGCTTTTAAGGAAGCTTCTGGAACGGATGCGTGACAATATTTTACCCACCGCGTGCGAAAAGCATACGGAGCTCTGACACGGGTATTTTTTGGAAATTTTGAGGAATGAGCCTATGAAAAAACGAAGCTTGAAATCCTACATCAAGCCCTATCTGTTCCTCGCGATCATCTCCCCCATTATGATGATGTGCGAGGTCTTGGCGGATCTGTGCCTGCCGTTTTTGATGTCCTATATCGTGGACTACGGAATTTTGGAAAACGGCTTGGCGGCAATCCGCGCGGACGGGGGCTTTGCTTACAACGTCATGCACCTGCTCTTTGGCGAGGCGTTTACGCAAATTCAAATCGTGCTGACCTTTGGTGCAATGATGCTGCTCATTACGCTCATAGGCGGCTTTTTCGGTACCTTTTGTGCCTACACCTCGGCGCGTGCGGCGCAGGGCTTTGGGCACGATCTGCGGCGCGATGCGTACCGTCGCGTCATGTCGCTGTCCATTGAGCAGACCGACGATTTTACAACGGGCTCGCTCGTTACGCGCATGACCAACGACGTGTCGATGGTCGTGGAATTTGTAGAGATGATCACGCGGCATTTCGTGCGCGCGCCCATGTTTTTTGCGGGCGGCACGGTGATGCTGCTCCTTCTCAACGTCGATTTCGGTGTTATCTTGCTGTGCGCTCTGCCGATTCTGGCGCTGACGGTCTTTCTCGTTTTGCGGAAAGCGATCCCCATGTACGCCGAGATCCAGAAGCGGCTCGACCGCGTCAACTCGGTGGTGCAGGAGAACGTCAGCGGCGCGCGCGTGGTCAAGGCGTACGTCTGCGAGGATTATGAAAACAAGCGTTTTGGCGACGCCAACGGCGCGCTGTGCTCGGTCAACTACCGTGTGCTCAAGCTCATGGCGGTGGTCACACCCGTGCTTCACGTCGTGCAAAACGGTGCGATCATTGCCCTGATCTGGATCGGGGGGCTGAACATCGGCGGCATTGGCGGCATGAGCACGGGTACGGTTATGGCGGGCGTGACCTACATCACACAGGTCGTCAACTCGATCATGATGGCAACCATGATGTTCCAATCCATCTCCCGCGCCATGGCGTCGGCCAAGCGTATTCGCGAGGTGCTGCATACCGAGCCCGTGATCGTGGGCGGCACGCAAAAGCCCGCACCGAGCGAGATTGCCGTTGCGTGGCGCAACGTCTCCTTCCGCTACCCCGGAACGGTGGGACGCCCCGTGCTTCAGAACGTCAATCTTGAGGTCAAGCGCGGAGAAACGCTGGCGATCATCGGTGCTACGGGCTGCGGAAAGACCACGCTGGTGAGCATGATCCCGCGCTTTTACGACGCAACCGAGGGAACGGTTGAAATTGACGGCGTGCCGATCGCAGAATGCGAGCTTGGCGACCTGCGCTCGCGCATCGGCTACGTGCTTCAAAAGAGCGAGCTGTTTTCGGACACGGTGGCAAATAACATCCGCTGGGGAGACCCCGACGCCACGGACGAGGCAGTGTGCGAGGCGGCACGCGTGGCGCAGGCGGATTCATTCATCTCGTCCTTCCCACAGGGCTACGGCACCTACGTGGCTGAAAAGGGGGCATCGCTCTCGGGCGGACAGAAGCAACGCCTTTCCATCGCGCGCGCGCTGACGCGCAAGCCCGAGATCCTGATTTTTGATGACTCGACCTCGGCACTCGACCTTGCCACCGAGGCCAATCTGCAACGCGCCCTGCGCGAGCATCTGAAGGACACCACCGTGATCATGATCGCCCAACGCATCGCCAGCGTGAGGAACGCCGATCGCATCGCGGTCATTGAAAACGGAACGGTGACGCATTGCGCGCCGCACGACGAGCTTTTGCGCGTGAGCGAGGCTTACCGCGAGATCTACCGCTCGCAGATGAAATCGCTTGACGGGGAGGTGACGGCATGAACGAGCAAAAAAGAGCGCCCTCAAGCACCCCACCCATCATTCCCTTGGGCGGCCGACGCGGCCCCGGTGGCGGCGGCCCCATGGCGGCGCGCATGAACGCGGAAAAGCCCAAGCATACGAAAGCGACGCTTGGGCGGCTGTTACAGTATATCGGGCGCAGTAAAATGGTTCTGATCGCGCTGATTGCGATTATGCTCTGCGTTACGGTGGCGGATCTACTCGGCCCCTTTTTCCAAGCCAAAGCGATCGACACCATTTCCATCAAAAACGGCAAGCTCACGGTCAACCGCACGGCAATGGCGGGGTACCTCGTTTGCATGGCGGTCATCGCGCTGATTTCGGCAACGCTCTCGCTCTTTCAAGGCGTGCTTTCGGCGCGGCTTGCACAGCACACCGTGCGCTCCATGCGAAACGACCTCTTCCGCAAGATCTCGCGCCTGCCCATCAGCTACACCGATTCGCACCGTCACGGCGACCTGATGTCGCGCATGACGAACGACGTTGAAAACGTCTCCAACGCGATCTCACAGTCCATCACCACGCTCTTTTCCTGCGTGCTGACGCTTCTGGGTGCTCTTTTGATGATGGTTTACTACAGCTGGCAGATGACCTGTCTTGCACTCGTCACCATTCCGCTGTCCATCTTCGTTTCCTCGCGCCTCGGTAAATTCATGCGCAAGTATTTCGTGCGTCAGCAAAAGCTGTTGGGGCAGCTCAACGGGCAGGTCGAGGAGACCGTGACCTCGTATAAGACCGTGGTGGCGTACGGCCGCGAGGAGGCGTCGGTGGAGAAATTCGCCGCCGTGTCTCGCGAGCTGCGCGGATGCGCGGTCAAGGCCAAGGTCTGGGGCTCGATCATGGGGCCCGTGATGAACTTTATAGGAAACCTGCAATACGTGCTGATCGCGGCGAGCGGCGCGTGGATGGTGCTTGGCGGCATGACCAATTTTACGGGCGCGCGCATTAGTGTGGGCAGCGTGCAGGCGATGCTGCAATACTCCAAAAAATTCACGCACCCAATCAACCAGATCGCAAACCAGTATTCGAGCATTCTGACAGCTCTTGCGGGCGCGGAGCGCATTTTTGAGATCATGGATAGCGCGGACGAGGTAGATGCGGGCACGCGCGAGATGCCCGTGGAAGCAGTCAAGGGCGACATCAAATTCGAGAACGTGCACTTCGGTTACGTGCCCGAGCATCCCGTGCTCAAGGGGCTGAATCTTTCTATCAAGGCGGGGCAGAAGATCGCCATCGTAGGCGCGACGGGGTCGGGAAAGACCACGGTGGTCAATCTCCTGACGCGCTTTTATGAGACCGATAGCGGAAGGATCACCGTCGACGGTGTGGATATCACCGAGATCCCCAAGGCAACGCTGCGCCGCATGATCGCGATCGTTCTTCAGGATACGGTGCTGTTCTCGGACACCATCCGAAACAACGTCAAATACGGGCGGAGCGGCATGAGTGACGAGCAAATGCGTGCCGCGGCGGCAACCGCCGAGGCCGACGGATTCATCGACCGCCTGCCCGACGGCTACGACACGATGCTGGCCGAGGCGGGCTCGAACCTCTCGCAGGGTCAGCGTCAGCTTCTGGCAATCGCGCGCGCCGTGCTTGCCGATCCCAAGCTCCTCATTCTTGACGAGGCGACCTCAAACGTCGACACGCGCACCGAAATGCACATCCAGCAGGCAATGGTTGCCTTGATGAAGGGGCGCACGTCGCTCATCATCGCACACCGCCTGTCTACCATTCGGGATGCCGACGTGATCGTCGTCATCAAGGACGGCACCGTGGCCGAATCGGGCGATCACGATTCGCTCCTGACCCTCGGCGGCGAATACGCCAAGCTCTACCGCAACCAGTTCGCCGGCGTTGCGACGTGAGGGTGTTTTGAGAAGATGTTTTGTGGGGGAAGGGACTTTTTTCAAAAAAGTCCCTTCCCCCACACCCCCATCCTCAAAAAACTTTCACCAAAAGGTGTATTAGCCACCCTCATCGGGAATTGCTTTCAAAGCGGTTCTTTTTTTGTGCTCTGCGCGGTGAAAGTCCGTCGTGCAGTACAGATTCTACTGTATGGGAAAGATTAGTACGTATACGGAAAGAACGCTCCCCCTCTCCCTTGGGCCCCACATCCCAAGCGCTCCACAAAATTAGTTTTGCGATGGAGTTGGAGCTAACGCCGCCTACGGTGTATCCGATTTTTTTGCGCAAAGGCAAAAAATCGCGCGCGGGCGTGATAAACTTTATCAAAACGATTGATTTTCGTTTTTAAATCTGCTATAATGGTATCAATAACCGCATCATGCGGCTTTTGGAAGAAAGGAAACGTCATGAACGCAAGAGAAATGGAAGCGCTGATCGCGGAAGCCGTGCGCGACGCGGACCTTTACCCTGCCGAGATCCCCGCGATTGATCTCTACCTTGACCAGATCACAAGTCTTGTCGGGGACCGCCATCGCGAGGGGGCTGCGCACTTTGCCGACCGCGAGCTGACCCGCACCATGATCAACAACTATTCCAAGGACGGGCTCCTCTCCCCCATCAAGGGCAAAAAGTACTCCAAGGAGCACATTTTGCAGATGCTTTTGGTATACGAGCTGAAAAATACGCTCTCTATCGGACAGATCAAGCGTGTTCTGCAAAGCATCTACGCGCTTCCCGACTACTCCCCCGCGCTCCTGGAGCGCGTCTATCTGCGCTACCTTTCGGTCAAGGCCATGGATCGCGCGCAGGCAACGGAGGCAGTCAAGCTCCTTGCGGACACCGAGCAGCTCTCGCCCGAGCGTGAGGAGGATTTTCTGACGCTGATCCTGGGGCTCTCTACCCTTTCGTCCTATCTCAAAACCATCGTGCAGGTGCTCCTTGACGAGCGTTATCCCGCCCCCGATGAGAGCCAGGAAAAAGAGGATGCCAAGCGCGCAAAGGCGGAGCAAAAGGCCGAGCATAAGGCCGAAAAGCGCGCGGCAAAGGAAAAGAAAAAGGCCTCTGCGGAAGGCGGTGAGGGCGACGCATGAAGCCACTCAACGAAATCGCAACGCCCGCCTTGGCCTATCTTGGCGACAGCGTTTTAGAGATCCGCGTGCGCGAGCATTTGGTAGACGCGGGCCTATCAAAATCCGCGCATCTCAACGACGCGGCGCTGGATTTTGTCCGCGCATCGGCGCAAGCCGCGGCGGTCAAGCAGATTCTGCCCTTGCTTGACGAGGAGGAAACGCGCGTCTTTTTGCGCGGCAGAAACAGCTCGCATATTCACGTGCCCAAAAGCGCGACGGTTGAGGATTACCGTGCCGCCACGGGCATGGAGGTGCTGTTTGGATATCTGCATCTGGCGGGGCGTCAAAGCCGCATTGACGAATTATTCCGCGCGGCCTATCCCACCGTTTACAACGAAACAAAATAACACGTATATAAAGGAGAATTTACCATGAACAATCCCAAGATCAAGATCGTGATCCGCGATTTTGGCGAGATCACCGCCGAGCTTTATCCCGATAAAGCCCCCAAGACCGTTGAAAACTTCCTCTCTCTTGTGAAGAGCGGCTTTTACTCGGGCATCATCTTCCACCGCGTCATCAGCGGCTTTATGATTCAGGGCGGCGGCTTTGACGAAAGCTTTGAAAACAAGCACGCGGACGCGATCCGCGGTGAGTTTGCCGCAAACGGATTTGCACAAAACGACCTGCACCACGCGCGCGGTGTGCTTTCCATGGCGCGCACCAACGACCCCAACTCCGCGTCCTCGCAGTTCTTTATCATGCATCAGGATGCCGCATATCTTGACAGACAGTACGCGGGCTTTGGCATGGTGACCGAGGGTATTGAGGTGGTTGACAAGATCGCCGCCGTTCCCACGGGTCGCATGGGCTGGTACGACGACGTACCCCGCACGCCCGTTGTGATTGAAAAGATGGAAGTGCTGTAAGGCACAGGTTCTCAATTTTTCCCAAAGAACAAACAGAAAGGATCCATTCCTATGAATACGAAATTACTCAAGCTTCTCAGCAAGGATTCCAGAACCGCGCCCGAGCACCTCGCTACAATGCTTGGCATCACCGAGGACGAGGTCAAGGCAGAGATTGCCGAAATGGAACACGAGGGCATCATTCGCGGCTACAAGGCAGTAATCGACTGGGATCGCCTTGACAGCGCCTACGTTTCCGCCATCATCGAGCTCAAGGTCACGCCAAAGGCAGGCCTTGGGTTTGAGGACGTTGCCGCAAAGGTGATGAAGTACCCCGAGGTCGAATCGGTGTACCTGATGTCGGGCGTTTATGACCTGAATGTCGTGGTCAAGGGCAAGACCTTCCAGGAGGTCGCAAAATTTGTGGCAAAGGAGCTCTCCACCATCGAGTCGGTCACCTCGACCGCTACGCACTTCGTTCTGCGCCGCTATAAGGAGCTGGACGTTGAGCTGCTCGGCAACGGCAAGGATGAGCGCGGGAGTTATCTTCTGTGATGGATTACACCAAGATTCTTTCCCCCACGGTGCAACAGATCAAGCCGTCGGGGATCCGTAAATTTTTCGATATCGCGGGCACCATGGAGGACGTGATCTCCCTTGGTGTGGGCGAGCCGGATTTTCCCACGCCGTGGGAGATCCGCAAGGCGGGCATCCTCTCCTTGGAGAGCGGCAAGACCCGCTACACCGCGAACCGAGGACTTGAGCAGCTCCGCGAGGAGGTCTGCCGCTACGTCGAGCGCAAATACGGTGTGCGCTACACCGCCGCCGGCGAAGTGCTCATCACGGTGGGCGGGTCCGAAGCGATCGACGCCTGCATTCGTGCCGTGGCATGCCCCGGTGACGAGATCATCATCCCCCAGCCCAGCTACGTCTGCTACGAGCCTTTGGCACAGCTCTGCGGCTGCAAGCCTGTGATCATTGAAACGCGGGCGGAAAACGGTTTTAAGCTCACGCCCGAAGAATTGCGCGCGGCGATCACGCCCCGCACCAAGGCACTCATCCTGCCCTACCCCTGCAACCCTACGGGTGCGATCATGGAGCGCGCTGACCTTGAGGCGATTGCAACCGTGTTGCGTGAGACGAATATTCTCGTCATCTCGGACGAAATTTACGCCGAGCTCACCTTTGGTGGTGCGTCGCACGTTTCCATCGCGTCCATTGACGGCATGCAGGAGCGAACGGTTCTGGTCAACGGCTTTTCCAAGACCTTTTCCATGACGGGCTGGCGTCTCGGCTACGCTTGCGGCCCCGAGCCCATTATGAAGCAGATCACAAAGATCCATCAATTCGCCATCATGTGCGCGCCCACCACATCGCAGTATGCGGCCATTGAGGCGTTGCGCGGCGGTGACGAGGTAGTGGCGGCGATGCGTGAGGAATACGATATGCGCCGCCGTCTCATCGTTAAGGGCTTTAACGATCTGGGACTCTCCTGCCGCGAGCCCAAGGGCGCGTTCTATGCCTTCCCCTCGATCAAGTCCACGGGGCTTTCCTCGGAGGAGTTCTGCGAAAAGCTCCTCTACTCCGAGCGCGTCGCGGTCGTTCCCGGCACTGCGTTTGGTCAGGGCGGTGAGGGCTTTATCCGCGCGTCCTATTGCTATTCCACCGAGCACATTCTCGAGGCGCTGTCTCGCATCGGGCATTTTCTCAAATCCCTATAAAAATCGGAGGATTCGGCTATGAAGATCACCTTTTTCGGCACGTCCGACGGTATTCCGCGCCCCGGGCATTTCTGCACCTCGACCATGGTCGAGGTGGGAGACCGCGTTTATATCGTTGACGCGGGCGCGCCTGTGATCGACCAGCTGTTAAAAAGCGGAAAGCACCCCAATCAAATAAAGGCCTTCTTCAACACGCACCCTCACACCGATCACCTTGATGGACTGATGCAGCTGCTCACGCTGTGCGGCTGGGCCTACCGCGAGGCGGCGTTTGATCTGTATTTCTCCGAGGCGTGCGTGGGTCATGGCTTTGTTTCCTACATTGAAAGCGTCACCTGCAAGCCCTTTCCCGCAGACCGATTGCACATAAAGGTGTTTGAGGCGGGCGTGGTGTACGATGACGGTGTGCTCAAGGTCACGGCGATCCCTACGCGCCACTGCGAGCCGCGCCCCTCTTACGGCTTTCTCTTGGAGGCGGAGGGCAAGCGCGTGCTGCTTTCGGGTGATCTGTCGCAGTTTTTGCAAAAGGGCGACTTCCCCACCGCGGTCGCGGACGGCGAGCTTGACCTGTTTGTGTGCGAAATGGCGCACTTTGGCGAGGAACACGTCCTTCCGCATCTTGAAGCCTGCACCGCAAAGCGTGTGATGTTCAACCACTATCAAAAGCGCAAGGAAGCAGACATCGAGCGCCTCTCCGCGCCCGGTCGCTTCCCCTTCCCCGTCTCCGCCGCCCTCGACGGCGAGGTCGTGGAGCTGTAAAAAAAGGACAGATGCAATAGCATCTGTCTTTTTTAAACCACAAATTGCAAAACGGCAAGTGCGGCGACAAGCGACGGGATCGCCACGCTGACGCCTATTTTTAAAAAGTCGGTATAGCCAAACTTGAGCCCGTGTGTGCGTAAAATCGAGCTCCACATAATGCCCGCAAGCGCTCCGATGGGCGTCAGGCACGCGCCAAGGTTTGAGCCCACGACCGTAGCGTAAACCGCCGCGGCCGAGCCGCCACCCGACAAAATTGAAGAATAGAGCACGCTCATGGGGATGTTATTGATCAGGTTGCAAGCGAGGAACGAGGTCACGCCGTAGGTCCACACGGGCGCGGCGCCATCAAGCAAGCGGAACAGCGCATCGGTCACACCGTTGTGCTCCAGCGCGTGCACCAGAACGAACATGGATAGAATGAAATGGATCAGCTCCCACGGAGCGCGGTGCAAGCAGGTCGCCACGATGCGCGGTCGCGTTTTGCGCGCGGCACAAATACCGAGACTCCACAAAAACAGACTGCACGCCGCCGCCAGCGACAAAAGCCACATTTCAACGCCGATGTACGATCCCACGGCGAGTGCCACCGTGCAAACGCCCAGGTGCGCAATGCCCACCCAAAGGGAGAGCTTGTCGCGCAGGGCAACGTGCTCGACCTCGGCACAGATCGGCTCGCGCAGCTTTTTGCGAAACAGCAGCCAGAGGAAGAAAAACGCAACGACGCCCGACGCCAGCGTGGGAAGCAGCATCATTTTGAGGTAGGACACAAAGTCTCCGCCCGCCGCCGTTACCAGATAGACGTTGGTGGGGTTGCCGATGATGAGCGCCATGCTCCACGTGTTGGCCGCCACGAATTCAGCCGCCAAATACGGCATGGGGCTTATGTGCGCGTGCTTGGCAAAGTAGCAAATAAAGGGCGTGAAGGACAGAATGATGATGTCGTTGGACGTGAAAACCGTCAGCACCGACACCGTAACGTACAGGATCAAAAACAGGCGCATCTGGCTTTTGCCCGCGCGTCGCAGGGCAAAGCTTGCAAGGTAACGGAAAAAGCCGAGCTCGTCCAAAAAGATCGAGAGCAGCGCCATGGAAATGAACAGAACAAGGATCTTTAAGGGATTGATCGCCGTGTCCGCCACGAGTGCCCCCAGCACCTCGCGCAGCTTGACCGTGCCCGTTGCGATCAGAAGGATCGCGCCGATCAGCGTTGCCACCCAGTAAGAGCCCAGCGAGATTTTACCAATGCGGAGCTTCGGCACAAGCAGTACCGCCAAAATCATCCCAACACATGTCAACACGCTGATCACGATTGCCGTTATCACGCGCCCTCACCGCCCTTCTTGAAATTTCACTTCCTATATTGTACCCCCGCTCGCGTGTTTTGTCAAGTGTTTTTTGTGGGGGATGTTTTGTGGGGAAGAACCTTTTTGAAAAAAGGTTCTTCCCCACGCCCCATCTCCAAAAACTTTCACCTACGGGGATATAGATTCCCAATCAAGGGTGCACCACATTATCTACCCTCTTTTATTTGTACGCGGTGAAAGTTTGTAATGCAGTACAGACTCTACTGCATGGGAAAGTACGGAACGCAGACGGAACGGTACTCTCGCAAGCACCCAGATCCCCACATCCCAAGCGCTCCACAGGCGTGAAGCAAGGCCTCACGCAGTGAAATCTGCCCTATGGGCGGTGAAATTGCTTCGCAGTGAAATATTTGCTACGAAAATGTGAAATATTCGCTTCGCGAACGTGTTTTCTCGTAGGCGCGGCCATCGGTCGCCCGCTCAAAAAATAAACAAAAAAGCCATCAACGCAAGCGTCGGTGGCTTTATAAGTGGGAGATTTTGTCCGTTCGCCCGAGAAGGTAATCCAAGGAAACGTCAAAATAATCGGCAAAGCGGCAGAGTGTTTCGTAATCTGCCTCGCGTTCCATGTTTTCATAGCGCGAAATGGTATTTTGGTTCATATTCAGGTCAAGTGCGAGCTTGAGCTGCGATATTTTCCTCTTTTTTCGCAGTTCTTTGAGCCGAAATTCCATTTTTCTCTCCTTTTTTTAAAAATCCTCTTGACATTATTATACCATTTTGGTATAATACAAATATCCCATTTTGGTATATCTTTAAAAAGGAGATTTCTTTATGCAATTGATTCCGATTATAGTATCAATTATCATTATCACTATTGTGGTTTCCAAAAAAAAGAAAAAAAGTCGAGAGAAAAAGCAGGCTCTCTCGTATAAAGCATCGCCGCAATTACAGGGAGAAGCCCTCAACGCCTATTTTGAAGAGCATATCGCGGGAATGATTGGAGAATATGTGCGTGATGACTCTGCATTTGAGGAAATTTATAACGAGTATATGGCTTCTGCAATTTCCAAGGAAAAAGATCAACTTTTGGAAACGCTTCCTGCGTTAAAAGAACAATATAAAACCGCGTTGAAGGAATTGGCAGAGATTGCCGAAAACAATACTGTTTTTTTTACAACCGCGGAAGAAAAGGATGCGTTTGAAGAAAAGGTTGACTTTTTCGAGCGAGAGAAAAAAATGTCTTCCGACATTATTAAGACACTTCCGCTATTGGCAAACTTTACGGAGATCCATAATATATTGGAAGATCTTCGCAAATATAGTGCCGAAATCGGCAGGTTGGACGGTTGTTTTTGGGGCGGTTTAAACGATGCCGATTATGAAAATGAAAGCGACGAACTTTTAAGAAAGCTCCTTAAGGCCTATTACGAAAGCGCTATGGAAAACCAGCGCAAAGGGTATGAATATTTTGTGGAAACGCTAGGATGGAAAAGGTTGTGCACAGGGCACCCGGAGTTCAACACGCGCGAGTATCAGATTCAATTTCAGCAAATCTGCCAAAAGCAAAAATTTCTCAATGATTGGCCGATTATATGGCTTAGCCAATTTCGAGAAATTGCTAAAAAGCACCCACGCTCCTCTGCAAGTTTTGAAATAATTAACTTTTTGGAGGATGCAAATAAAGAGGTCGGCAATCCGGCTTGGCTTTCAATCAGCGGATTTCACGTCTATTCATATTCTTCTCTTCTGTTTTTTGATTCTAACAAGCATACTAAAACCGATCTTATGGAGCTCCGTGATTTGTATATAAGCGGAAAAATGACGGGTCGTTATCATAAAGTAAACGATCCTCGCTACAGCAACAACGAAAATTAAAGGGGGACAATTATGAATATTCGAAAAGGCGTACAAAAATGGGCAGAAATCGTATATACCTTTGACGGGCAATATGTGCGTGATCCGTATGGAAACGTAGCATATACGATTGAAGGAAACTATATACGTATGGGATATGGAGGGTATGGTTCTATCAAGTATACCATATCAGGGAATTGCATCTATGACTATGGCG
>JAZRFD010000053.1:0-2920 GCA_045661185.1 Eubacteriales bacterium
ACATCCCCTTTTTTGTAAAGCGTTTTCGATCAAAAAAAGCGCCAAAAAAGAAAATCTTTTTTCAAAAATGCTATTGACAAAGCAGGGCGAATGTGGTATAATACTAAAGCACTTGTGGTGAGCCGCATTGATGCGAGTGTAGTTCAATGGTAGAATTCCAGCCTTCCAAGCTGGCCGCGTGGGTTCGATTCCCATCACTCGCTCCATCAAGATGCTTCCTGCGGGAAGCATCTTGCAATGTGCCTTTAGCTCAGTTGGATAGAGCAACTGCCTTCTAAGCAGTAGGTCGGGGGTTCGAATCCCTCAAGGCACGCCATTTTTTAATATGGTGGGATTGGCGCAGTTGGCTAGCGCGTCAGGTTGTGGCCCTGAAGGTCGTGGGTTCGAGCCCCATATCTCACCCCATAAAAAAGCAATACACCTTGCAATCGCAGGGTGTATTGCTTTTTTACGCGTGTAGCATATCGCCCGAACCCACGCAAATGCCCCGCATTTGCTATAACGCGCGCTGCGGCTAAACGCAATCATTCTTTTCATGCGTCATGCCTCCCTGTTCTATTCCTTTTCATTTTAGCATCCCCCGCGCAAAAAGTCAAGTCTTTTGCATCCATCACCTTGACAAATCCAAAAGAGCATGTTATAATAAATCATGATTCCATCTTTATGAAAGGAAAACAACATGAACGCTTTGAAAAAGCTCCTCGTGATCCTGATCTCGCTTGTGCTGGCGATCATTTCGGTTGCGTTTTTGGCGTGGTCCGCGCTTCACGTGGCAAAATATCTGATATACCCCGACTATTATCGGGAAGCCGAGGTAGAGGCCAAGCTCCCGGGGCTGAACGATGGCTTCAGACCGCAGGGCGTGTTCTATGACGAGGAGTCAGGCGCTTATATCCACTCCGGCTCCAAGGGCGAGCACGCAGTCCTTTACGTCGTTGATAAAAACGGTAAGGAAACGGAAATCATTCCCCTCTATCGCGAGCAGGACGATGAACAAAGCCTTGGACGCGGTGGCGCGGTCGTGCGCGTGGGCGATTACGTCTACGTATGCGACAACGAAAACCAGAACAACTCCATCAACGGCATCCTTTATATCTTCCTGTACAAGGATATCCTGAACGCCAAGGACGGCGACACGCTGCGCTGCATCGGCAAGCAGAACACCGACTGCGCAATGTCCGCTATGTTCACCGACGGCACATATCTCTACGTCGCGGAGTTCTACAACCCCGGCACCAACTACAGCACGCACAAAACCCATCGTTTCTTGACCCCCGAGGGAAATGAGCAGAACGCAATGCTCTTTGCGTATTCGCTGAACACAGACGGCACGCTTGTAACGACCCCTCGCCCGAGCACCGACCCCAACGAAGAGCCTGAAATGATCATTGTTCCCGTGTTTGCCATCTCGATGGACGACCACTTGACGGGCTTTGCAATCAAGGACGGCGTCATTATGCTGACGCGCGGCGTGGAATGGAAATATTCCGTTCTGGAATACTACTACGCATGGCGTGAGACCGACAGCACCGTCAAGGTGTCCGACCACGACGTTCCGATCTATTATCTGGACTCCCGCGAGCACGCAAAATCCATCGATCTGCCGATGTGTGCGGGTAATATGACGCTGGTGGGCGACCGCGTGGCGATCACCTTTGAGTCGGCAAGCAAGCATTTCATCATCGGCAAGTTCTTCTTTGCCTACAACCTCATCTCTTTTGAGGTTCTCAACCCCAATTAATCAACACACGTGCGCAAAAAACGCTCCGAAAAGCGATTTTTGCGCACGTTTTTTACAGGTTGTAAACCAAGGACCTACAGATTGCCAATTTCTACAAAATCTTTAATGCCGCTTTTTCTTTTGACCCAAAAAGCGCAAAAGAAAAAGCTTGGCAAAAAGAAAGGCGCCGTTTTTAGGAAAATTTCGCGCTCTGCGGAGCGCGAGGAGGGCTACGCGCCCTCCACCGCGCCGCCTTTTGAAAAAGGCGGGCGAAAACTTTCGTCAAACCAACGAACCTCGTTAGTTGCGTCTACAATCTGCAAAAAGCAGGCGTTTTACGCCTGCTTTTTTCTTTACAAATTGATTTTTTCGCGTTTGTTTTTGCCCTTGCGAACAAGATTGCGAATGATCACGTAGCCCAAAAAGACCGTTGCGGGCACCAAAACGACCAGCGTGATGATGTTGATCAGCGGAATGGTTTTGCCAAACACGTTCTCTCCCGTTTCCACTACGATCACAACGGGGATGCCCGTTTCCGCGGTGAAGTTTTGCAGTGCGCCGTCAACCGTTTCCGAGTTGATCACAAGATCGGTGTAATTCACCAGGTGCGATTCCGTCGCGTTTGTGTGATCGGTCTTCGTATCAAAGGACGAAGAAAGTCCTTTTTTCTTAATCGCATTGCCAAGCTTTCCGATCACCGCCTTAAAATCCGTCGTCAGAGAATTTTCGTAATAATTCTCGTTGATCGACCCGCGCACGATCTGGTAAAGCTCAGAGCCTTCAGCTCCCAGCATCTCGTTAATCTCATAGCGGATATTATCTCCGCACCAAGCAATACACTCGTAGCCGTCGTAGCCCTCGTATACGGTAAATACGATCAGCAGATTATCCTCATAGCAATCGGGCGCGGATTTAAACGCCTTTGCGTATTCGGCGTTGGCGTATTCTTCAAAGGCCGCTTCATCGTATTGAACAACACCGCCCTGCGCGACGATCGAAACCGTACTCACAACCGTACCTACCAAAAGCGCCGCCACAAGCACGAATAAAATAATGGGCGCGAGCAGCATGCTCATAAAGCCGCCCAAGCATCCGCCTCCGTAAAATCCAAAGCGCGGTCCAAAGCCAAAGCCGTAAAAGCGAGGCCCTCGCGGTCCTCGCGGCCCTCCAAAGCCTCCGCCTCCACCGCCAAAGCTACCG
>JAZRFD010000054.1:0-12946 GCA_045661185.1 Eubacteriales bacterium
GGATATCGCACTGCGATATCCGTCCTTTGCTGTTTTCACACCATCTGTGCGTACTGATTGCGGATCAGGGTTGCCATGCGGTCGACGTTTTCGGGAAGGATTCCCGGGAGTGAGGGGGTGTATTCCCCATCGTCGATCTCGCTCTCCGCGATCGACGTACGCAAGTGGCGCACGAGCAGCTTTTCAAAGAAAGAAAGCCCGTCAAGAGACAGTCGCCCTCCAAAATAAATGCTCTCCTTTGCCGTGTCGCGCAATTCGCGCGGAAATACCACCTCGCGGTAATACTCGTATTCGTGCGCGATGCCGCAGCACAAGAACAAATAAAGAGGTTTTGTGCTCAAAAGCTCCTTATTCGTCTGAAAAAACCTGCGTGCGGCGGGCAAAAGACATCCAAAACGAACGGACGCGCCCGCAACGATCAGATCATAATCCATCACACTCGGAGCATCCTTGTCAAGATCCGCCACCGTTACGTCGAGCCCCTTTAAGGCACGCGTCAAGCGGTCGACGCACTCTCGCACAGTGCCCGTTTTGGAAGCATATGCTATCAGAATTTTCATGGTTTCTCTCCTTTTCTGAAAAGGTAGATGTCAAAATCCACCTCTGTCTCAAGCACATCGCAAGCCGCCAAGTGCTCCCTGCCCTCGGCAGGCGTGCGCCAATAATACGGCGTCATGGAAAACAGCGCGTCGATATGCTCGCGCCCCGTCACGCGTACGCTATAGGAAAGGCGCTCGTGCGCGACCTGCTCCATGCCGACGGGAAGATCCGCTCTGCCCGGATTGAGATACTGATTTTCATAAAGGATCCTTTTCAGTCCCAGCAAATGCTTCTCTCCTGCTCCCACAAGGATCAAGTGGCCGTTTTCCTTTAACACACGGCAAAATTCCGCCTCGGCGCAGGGGGCAAAGAGATTGGTCACGGCATCGAAGCTTGCATCCCCTACGGGCAACGTAAACAAGCTGGCTACGGCAAACGCCGCGCCGCTGTCGGTCTGCTTTGAGACCTTGGCGGCAGAGTCGATGCCTGCGCGCGAAAGATCCACGCCCAACACGTCGCGATCGCTTCCCATGCGATTGGTGTAATAGCCCTCTCCGCATCCCGCATCCAGCACGCTTTGCGCGTCGATTTTTGAGAGCAGCACGTTGAGCGCGTTTGAAAGAGGCTCGTAGTAGCCCGCCGCGAGAAACGCCTTGCGCGCGCGCACGGCATCCTTCATATCCCCCTCACCATCCTTTGGAGAGGTAAGATTCAAGTATCCGCTTTTCGCGCGGTCATAGCAATGCGTTCGCGCGCCCATGCAACGCACGGAATTGCCCTCCTCGTACATAGAGGCGGCGCACACGGGGCATTTGAGTCGTGAAACAATGGTTGGCTTCAAGTGTCATTCCTCCGGATTTGTCTGTATCGGTAAGGCGTTTTGCTCGGTTGTCGCAAGCTCGAACCAGAAGGTCGAGCCTACTCCGACGGTGCTGTCCACACCGTATGCGGCATCGTGCAGGGCAAGAATCTCCTTGACGATCGAAAGCCCCAGTCCCGTGCCAATCATGGCGCGCTTATGCACCTTATCGACCTTATAGTAGCGATTCCAGATCAGGGGCATCTGCTCGGGCTCAATTCCCTCGCCCGTATCCGTCACGCTGATGCGCACACGCCCCTCGGAAACGGTTTGCGTAATGGTAACGGACAGATCCTCGCCCGTGTAATTGATCGCGTTGTTGATCAGATTATACAGCACCTGTAGGATCATGCGTCGGTCGGCGCAGACCCATGCGTGCTCATCGCACTGCACGATGATCTTATACCCCTTATGGCGCACAAAGGTATCGTATCGGTGCATGATCTCCCCAAGCGCCTCGGTCAGGTCAAACACGGTCATCTCGCATTTGCGGGAGCCGGATTGGATCCCCGAAATATCGAGCAGATCGTTGACAAGCTCGGATAAGCGCGTGGTCTCGTCGATCACCACCTGCACGTTTTCGGGTGTATTTTCTCCGGGCAGGTCACGCATGATCTCACTATACCCCTTGATCATGGTAAGCGGGGTGCGCAGGTCGTGCGAAATGTTGGCGATGAGCTCCTTTTGAAGCTGATCCACACGCGAGAGCTCGGTTGCGGCATAGTTCAGCGTTTTGGCAAGCTCACGCGTTTCAAGATATCCCTTTTCGGGGAACGTCACGTCATATTTACCCTCGGCCAGCTTCTTTGCCTCCTCGTTCATGGAAACCAGCGGTGAGGAGATGTGACGGTAGAGCAAGAAGACCATGATCCCCGCAAAGATCAAGAGGATCGCGGCGATCCAGATAAACTGCGTTTTCAAAATCTCCACGGTGGAGGCCAGCGGCTGAAGGCTTGCACTGAGCACAAGCAGATAATATTCCCCCGTTTCCTCGTTCTGCACGAGCGAGAGATAGGTCAGGCGCGCGTGCTTTTGCGCAAGCTCCTCCTCGTCCTCAATCGGCCACGGCATACGGTCGGGCTCTACCTCTGTCGCTCCGTAAAAGCGTCCAAAATAGCAGCCGCCGTTTTGATGTGCCATTTCACACAGATCAAGCAGCATCTCGTCCGACAGCATCACCCCGCGCCTGCCCGTGGCGTCCACATTGGCAAGAGTGGTAGGAGCGCCCTCCTCGATCCGACAGATCATGACCGACATGTTGTAATCAATGGCGTTTCTGCCCGCCAAAAAGGAGATATCCTCCTTTGTCAGCGATTCCTTTTGCAGGGTAAGCGCCATCGTCTCTCCCGATTCGGTCAGCTCTTTTTCTTTGATATGCTCATAAAAAACGTCCAACAGATAGACCTGAAAGAACCATGTCACGATCAAAACGAGCGCAATAAAGAGTGCGAGATAACACGCAAGTCTCCATCGGATGCTGGTGCCGCCGATGCGGCTTTTCAGCTTTTTCATAGCTCCTCGAAGCGGTAACCGACACCGCGGAGCGTTACGATATATTTACTATACCGTCCAAGGCTTTTGCGCAAAAGCTTGATATGCGTATCCAGCGTGCGCGCATCACCGTAAAAATCGTATCCCCACACCTCGCACAAAAGCTTTTCGCGCGAGAGCGCGATGTTGCGATTGGAAAGCAGATAGAAGAACAGATCATACTCCTTCGGGGACATCTCGATCCGCTCACCGTCGATAAAGACCAGGCGCGCGGTCATATCCGCCTTGAGCCCTCCGCCGTCCAGCTCCACGATCACGTTGGGCTTGGCGGCGTTGGCGCTTCCCTTCAGTCCGTTTTTGACGCGCTTCATGATCGCATCTACACGCAGCATCAACTCCTTGGGCGAAAAGGGCTTGACGACGTAATCGTCGATCCCCACCTCAAAGCCGTTGATGCGATCGTATTCCTCGCCGCGGGCTGAGAGCATGATGATCGGTGTATTCGAGACCTTTCGGATCTCACGGCACGCAGAAAAGCCGTCCAGCTCGGGCATCATGATGTCCATAATGATCAGATCGTATTCGTTCCTGCGGCATAAAAGCACCGCCTCCATACCGTCGGCTGCCTCCGTCACCTCATGCCCTTCAAATTCCGCGTACTTGCGAATGATCGAGCGAATGCGGGTCTCGTCGTCTACAACCAAAATGTGGTACATACTCATTCCGTCCTTTCTCAAGCGTTAATCGGCGTTTTTCTTTAATCTGTCGGGAACGTACTCCCGTAGCTCCAAAGCGACCGTTACCGTTTTTTGGTCGCGCGCCACGACAAGAATCACCGTGTCGCCCACGGCATACCCGTCAATCGCGCCGTCAAACGCCGCCTCGTCCGTAATTGCCTCGCCGTTAAGGCTCACGATGCGATCCAGCGCCTGCAATTCATCACAATACTCGGATTGATACACGTAAAGTCCCGTTTTCTGGATTCCAAACTGGCGGTATGCCTGATACAAATTACTTTGCGTAACCTCCAAAAGCACAAGGCCGTGGTCAACGATCCCCCGCACGTATCCGTATCGGATCAGCTGCGTTTCCACCTCGTATGCGGAGTCGATCGGAATCGCGAATGCCAAGCCCTCCACGCCGCTGGCCGAATATTTGGCGTTGACAACACCGATCAGCTCTCCTGCCAGATTGAAAAGACCGCCTCCGGAGTTGCCCGAATTGATCGCGGCATCCGTTTGGAGCAGCGTCATACCGTTCCCGTCGCTCATCTCGATCCGACGCTCGGTCGCGCTGATAATCCCCGTAGTAGCCGTAAGCCCCATGCCAAGCGGATTTCCGATGGCTACGACGCTCTCGCCAACCACCAGGTCCTCACTGCAGCCCTGCTTGGCGTAGGTCAGCGCCGTATCCCCGGGATCAATCATGATCACCGCAAGGTCACTGTCTGCGTCACTTCCGACCAGCGTTGCGCCAAACGTCTCCCCCGAGTTCAAAACCACCTCGATGCCCGAAGCATCCTCCACAACGTGATGGCAGGTCAGAATATAGCCCTTTTCGGAAATGATCACACCGCTTCCCGTGCCGCTCTGCGCGTATCCCATATACGAGGCATAGCGCACGTTGATTACGACCACGGCATCCTGCACCGCGCGCACAACGGACGAGACCGCAAAGGGATCATCTCCTGCAGAGCCGTAGATCGAGTCGCTTGAATTCCCCTTGACCAGCACGCTTTCGGGGTCATTGTGAAGCACCTCATCGGGGTCGGGGGCGGCGTTTTTATAATCGTCGTTCTCGGTTTGTCCCTCTTGCTCGCGCGCGTTGATCAAAAGCGCCCCGCCGATTCCGCCCGCCAAGGAGAGGCAGACGCAAAGAACCAATGCGATCACGGTCAGCATGGATCTATGACCGCGAGGGGCTTGCGGGCGCGACGTCTTGCCCTCACCGCTTGAAAAAACGTAGCTATAGGTATACTCGGAAGCGTTTCTTCCGTTGGAGATATCATCAAATTGTGAATTTTGATCCTTCATCGCATCAAAACCTCCAATTTTTTGCTCGCACGGAAGTCTTTTCCGAGCGTATAAGCCCATTATACGCCCGCAATGTGACAAGCGCTTGAAGATAGCAGAAAAAAAGCCTGAAAAATCGACACTCCCCTTGCTTTTTGGCAAGTGCTTTGATATAATATTATTATAACATATAAATTGGGAAAGGAAAAGATATGTTTTCATTTTTATCGGAAATTTTACAAAAAAAACATATTGATACCTTTGCGCCCCTTCCGCTTTGTGCCTGCAAAACGGTACGACCGTATCTTTTAGAGCGCGTCGGTATTGAGGACGGCACGGTGATCATGATGGCGATCCCATATCACACCCCCGCCGCAACCGATCCCGCGCGCAACCTTTCCGCATATGCCGTCAGCCGTGATTATCATTTGTTTTTCAAGGAGCTGTTTGGGGAGCTTTTACCGATCCTGCAAGAGCGATTTCCCGCAAACCGCTTTGCAGGCTTTGCCGATCACTCCCCCATTGACGAGATCCACGCCGCGGCATCGGCCGGTCTTGGTGTGCTCGGGGAGAACCGTATGCTCCTGACAGAGTGCTATTCCTCCTACGTTTTTTTGGGGGAGATCATTACGGACGCTCAAATGGATTGCGCAGCACGCCCTTTACAATTTTGCGAGGGCTGCGGAGCTTGCCACAGAGCCTGCCCCGCGCAAAATGGCATTCCCTGTCTCTCCTCACTGACGCAGAAAAAGGGGGCACTGGCCCCCGAGGAAAAGCAAGCGCTGCTGTCCCATAATACCGTTTGGGGCTGCGACGTTTGCCAAGAGGTATGCCCTCACACCCGTCGCGCGCGGGAGCGTGGAACGATTGATTCGCCCATTCCCTTTTTTTACGAGGCCGCGTTGCCTTATCTTGACACGAATTTGCTGACACACATGTCCGACGAGGAGTTTGCCGCCCGTGCTTACGCTTGGCGTGGGCGCGAAACGATTGGACGGAATCTGAAGCTTAAGGAGAAAGGAGAGCCCTCATGCTCAAGCTGATCTGTGGCCCCTCGGGCTCGGGAAAGACCGAGCGTATCATTTCCGAGATCCGTCGGGATATTGAAAACGGTGTGCGTTGCTTTTTGCTTGTTCCCGAGCAGCAGGCCTACATCAGTGAGCGCGATCTCCTCGCGCGTTTGCCCGAAAATGCCGGGCTTTACTTTGAGGTAGTTAATTTTTCCCGCCTTTGTGACGACGTTTTGCGCGCATATGGGGGATTGACGCACACCACCGTCAGCGGTGGCATGCGCGCGCTTCTGATGTGGAACGCACTTCGCACGCACGCTCCCCTTTTCAAGCAATACAAGCCGCAAAAAAACGGGGATGCCAAGCTGACGGGGCTGATGCTGCAAGCCGTCAGCGAGCTTCACGCAAACGGCATTGACGCGGACGCGCTGGAGGCGGCCGCTGCCGGTCTGCCCGAGAATTCTCCGCTTCGCAAAAAGCTGGAGGACATCGCGCTGGCCGACGCCGCTTATCATGCCAGTCTCGGCTCCTCCTTTGACGGAGATAGCACGGACAAGCTTTTGTTTATGGCGGCAAAGCTGCATAACCAGAACTTTTTCAAGGATTGCAACGTCTACGTCGATTCCTTTACGGACTTTACCGTGCCCGAACACAAGGTATTGGAGGAAACTCTGAGGCAGGCGCGTCGCGTTACGGTCGCGCTTTGCACCGATTCGTTGCATTCCGCTCTGCCGCAATTCAAAAACGTCACCGAGACCGCCCGTCGGCTCGCTCGCTCCGTCTCCGACGTAAAGTTTGAGACGCTGACGGATGCCGATCCGCGCAAATCTGCCGTGCTGCAAGCCTTGGAGCGCGACCTTTGGGATTTCACCATCACCGCAGACGGGCGTGATACCTTTACAAAAGAAGAAAAAAGCGCTGTGCGTCTGTTTTCCTGCGCCAATGTCTATGACGAGGCCGAGGCGGCGGCGATCCATATCTGCGAGCTCGTGCAGGGCGGCATGCGATACGGTGATATTGCAGTTGTTGTCCGCGACACGGAAGCCTACCGCGGAATTCTTGACGCTGCGTTGGAGCGCCATGGCATTCCTTATTTCCTTTCCGAGCGCACCGACCTTGCCTCCAAGCCGGTTTCCCGACTGATCCTCTCCGCGCTTCGCGCGGTCAGCCGCGGCTACCGTCAGAGCGACGTCATCGCGCTTCTCAAAACGGGGCTGTGCGGTGTTTCCACCGAGGACGCGGCAATGTTTGAGGAATATTGCGAGACCTGGCACATCGCGGGTAAGCGTTTTACGGACGAGGTCTGGAGCATGAACCCCGACGGTCTGACGCAAGCACGTTCTCCGCGCGCCGATCGGATCCTTGACGCGGCAAATCGCACGCGTCGGCACCTGATGCTTCCCTTGGAGCGTCTGCGCGCTGATCTGCGCGCCTCCAAAACCGTTACCGAGCGTTGCCGCGCGCTTTACGACTATCTGTGCCGCATCCGCGTGTCCGAAACGCTATCCGAGCGTGCGCTCCATGAGCTTTCCTTAAAGCAGACGCGGGAAGCAAACGAGAGCATCCGCTTGTATCAGCTGATCATGGATTCTTTTACCGCGCTTTGCAAGCTGCTCCCCGACGAGGAGATGTCCACCGAGGAATTGACCTCGCTCCTGACGCTTCTCTTTTCCAACTCTGACCTTGGCTCCATCCCGATGGCAGAGGATTGCGTGACCATTGGCTCCGCCTCCACGTTGCGCGTCGAAAACGTGCGCGCGTCTCTCCTTCTGGGGCTATGCGAGGGTGAATTTCCCCGCGCCGTGACCGACGATGGGATCCTTTCCGAGGGCGACAAGCGTATTATGAACAATCAGCTACAGCTCTCGCTGGATTCCTGCGAGGAGATGCGCTCCGCGTCCGAGCTGTTTTTCGTATACCGTGCCATGACGAAGCCGACCGAGCGTTTATCACTCTTTACGGTCGAGCAGGAGACCAACGGCACCACTGCGCGCACACCTTCTTTGGCATTTTCGCGCGTTGCGTTTTTGCTGGATCTGAAGCCCGAAGCGTTTGATCTCGCCGCCATCCGCCGCGCCTGCGGACGGCTTGAGTTCCCCGCAGCGCCCGCATTGCAAGCGCCCCCCGAGGATGCTCCCGTAGCCCTCCGCCTTTCTCAAACCAAAATTCAGACCTTTGTGCGCTGTCCCTACAGCTATTATGCAAAATATCGGCTGGGGCTTCGCGAGCAAAAGGACTCCACCCCAAGCTATGCAGACGACGGCACCTTTTTGCACTATATTTTCGAGCATTTTCTCGCTTCCGCGCTTTCCGAGGACGGGACGCTGACGCTCCCGCCCGTTGAGGATACGGAAAAAATCGCAGACGGGATTATCCGAGACTTTCTTGACGAGGTCTGCCCGATCCCGCCCGAGGAAATGGACAAGCGGATGCTGCATCTGTACGCGCGCTTGCGCAAGCTGGCCCTTTTGATGCTTGGCAGCATCCTGACCGAGATCCGCGAGGGTGGCTTTATCCCCTATCGCTTTGAACAACCGATCGGCTCTGCGGACGCAGGCAGTCTCCCCGCGGTCAGGCTGACGCTTACGGGCGGCTCCGTTGTGACCTTAAGCGGTAAGATCGACCGCGTGGATCTGTTCCGCGCCGACGGCAAGGTCTACATCCGCGTGGTGGACTACAAAACGGGCAACCATACCTTCAAGGTCGAGGACGTTCGTTCGGGGCTTGATATTCAGCTCATCCTCTATCTTTACGCTTATCGCGCGGCCGAACCGCTTTTAGAGGCGGCAAGCGCGCACTATATGACCCTTGTGACCGAAAAAGGTCAGAAGCAGGTCGCACGACGCGGCTTTTATCTTTCCGAGGCCGCGGTCGTTCACGCGTTGGACGGTGAGAGCACGGGCTCTTACACCAAGAAAATGACCGCTCTTGCCGCCGAGGAGATCGTGGAGCTGGAGCAGCAAATGCTGGACGCTGTACGCGCGGTGGGCGAGCGGATCCTATCGGGTGAGGCTCACAAAACGCCCTCCAAGGACGCTTGTAAATTCTGCCCCGTGCGCAACAACTGCGCCGTGGCAATACACGAACAATGAAAGGAGTCGACCATGGCAAGAAAATGGACCCCCTCGCAAGAGGTCGCTATGACCCTAAGGGATAAAACGCTTCTCGTCTCTGCCGCGGCAGGCTCCGGAAAGACCAGCGTATTGACCGAGCGCATCATCCGCACGCTGATCGACCCCGATCATCCCGCGGATCTTTCCCGCATGCTGATCGTAACCTTTACGCGTGCCGCAGCGTCCGAACTCAAGGGGCGTATCGCCTCCGCGCTCTCCGACGCGATGGCCAAAAATCCCGGCAACAAGCATCTCTCCCGTCAGCTCTTCCTGCTTGGAAGCGCGCAAATCTCCACCATCGACTCCTTTTTCCAAAAGGCTGTCCGCGCCAATTTCGAGCAGCTCTCGCTCCCCGCATCCTTTCGACTCGCGGACGAGGGCGAGCTTCTGCCAATGCGTATGGAGCTTTTAAGCGGTCTGATTGAGGAATTTTATCAAAAATACGATGCCCCTCCCACCGACGACTCCGTGTTCGGTGCCTTGCGCGCCAATCGCTTTGCGTACGCGATGGATCATTTTATGTCCGACCGCAGCGACGGACGCTTGGAAAGCTTTTTGCTTGGCTTCCCCGACGTATACGCGGCAGACCCCGACGGTGTGGAGACTCTCAAGCGTTGCGCGGATTCGCTTCGCGCAAGTGCTGACTCCGAATTCTTTGAAATGCCGCACGGCGCGGCTCTCAAGCGTCATCTTGAGGAGCAGTACACGTCTCTTGCGCACTACCTGATGGATCTGCGCGAGTACGTCGCTCCGATGCCCGATCTTAAGGGTGCCATCGACGGCACGATCCTGTCCGATCTGGAATATTGCAATGCTGTTCTGCAAGCCTTGCGCGAGGGCTCCTATGATCGCGTGCGCGCCGTGGTTCCCACCTTCCAAAAGGGAAAGTTTCCATCACTTAAGCATCTCAAAACCGACCGCATGGGGGCCTACCAAGGCTTTCGCAACGGAAGGCTCAAGGACACCGTCTCCGAGTCTTGCGCGCTGGTGGCTTATTCGAGCGAGCAGATCCGTGCCTCCGTTCCCGCAATGGCGAAGCTGATCGACACGCTGTACGACTTTTTCAAGGAATTTGAAGCCCGCCTGCTTGCTGAAAAGAGCGAGCGCGGCGTGCTGGAATACAACGACGTACGCGCAATGCTCTACAAGCTTCTCATAAACCCAGACGGCACGCCCTCCGCCTTTGCCGATTCGCTGGCGGAGCAGTACGACGCGGTCTACATCGACGAATATCAGGACGTTGACTTTTTGCAGGATCGCATCTTCGCGCTCATCGGCAGAAGCCGCCGATTTATGGTAGGCGACATTAAGCAAAGCATTTACGGCTTCCGCGGAAGCGAGCCCTCGATCTTTGCGGGATACCGTAAAGCAATGCCGCTTTATTCCGACCCGCGCGCCGAGAGCTCGGACGGCTGTTGTGTGTTCATGTCGGAGAATTTCCGATGCGACGAGCCCGTCATTCTCTTTGCCAATCGCGTCTGCTCCTTCCTGTTCTCGGCTTGTGAGGAAAGCGTCGGATATACGGAAAACGACGATCTGCGCTTTTCCAAGGGAATGCCCGAGCAGCTCCCCGAGGGGCTCCCCGCCCCGGTTCAGGTGGCGGTGTTTGATTCGCTCGCCACGCAAAAACAGGCAACGGACGGTGATCCCTCGCACGCCCCCGACGAGCCCGTTTGGGTCGCGTCCGAGATCTCGCGTCTTTTGCGCGAGGGGATATTGGACGACGGGCGACGGATCGAACCGTCGGATATTGCGATCCTCGTGCGTAAAAACAAGCACGGAGCCGCCTTTGCGGACGAGCTGAAAAAGCTGAATATCCCAGTCACGACGGCAACCGCCGCCAATATTCTTGAAACGCCCCTGCTCTCCGATCTGCTCAACCTGCTCCGCGCGATCGACAACCCCTACCGCGACCTCCCCCTCTCCGAGTTTTTGCTCTCGGGCTTGGGCGGCTTTACCTTAGAGGAGCTCTCGGTCGTACGCGATGCCACCGAGCAATCCACGGCACTTTACGATGCTATGACGCGAGTGGAACACGAGGAAAGCGCGCTATCAACCGCCCTCCGTGAAAAGGTGCGCGCCACCGTACGGTTCTTTGAGGAGCAACGCCTGCAGGCGGCCGCGCTTCCCGCAGACCGTTTCCTGCGTCTGCTTTATCAAAGCGAGTGGCTTCACTCCTACGCTGACACTCCCGCGGCGCTTCTTCTGTACGATCAGGCCCGCGCCTGCCAACGCGCCGCGTTCTGTGGTCTTTACGAGTTCCTCGGCTCCTTTACAAAGCTGTTGGAAAACGGAAAGGTTTCGGTCAAGGGCTTTACCAAGCCCGAAAGCGCGGTAACGGTCATGACGGTACACAACTCCAAGGGCTTGGAGTTCCCCGTTGTGTTCTGCGTGTCGACCGCCTCCACCTCGCACAACCGTGACCTTGACGCTCCGATCCTGTACCATCGCACGCTGGGGTGTGCCGCAAAGCACTACAACGCAGAAACCGAAGAGCTTGAGGAAACGCCTCTGCGCGTTGCCGTGCGGTTGGCGCTTGAGGAGGAATCCACCGAGGAAAGCATCCGCACGCTGTACGTGGCGCTGACCCGTGCGCGCGAGCGACTTTACGTCACGGGCACGCTTCAAGGCATGACGACCTGGGCGTCAGCCGCGGCCAATGCGGCACAGATCCGACGTCACGACCGTGCGACCATTCTCGCCTCCTCCAACAATTTGATCTGGATCATGGCGGCAATGATGGAAAAAAGCGCTCCCGACGAAAAAACGCCCTGGACGCTAACGCATTACGACGCGGGAACGGTTGAGACCGGGCTCCCTCTTGCGTGCGGCACGGAATCCAAGGAAACCGACGTGCCGGACGAGCGGGCGCTTTATTATGCGGCGCTTCTCGCGCGACAGGCGCAATTTGAATATCCGATGAAGCACTTGCAGGAGCTTCCCACGAAGATCGCCGCCTCGAAGATCCGTACGGATCTTTTGGATACGCTCAAAAATTTTGAAGAGGACGATGAGGAAGCCCTTAAAGCACAGCTTGAGCTGATGAAAAAGGCGCCGCCCTCCTTTGATGCGCTTCTCAAAGGCGGAGACCGCCCTGCCGCGACCGAGATCGGCACCGCGACGCACGCGTTTCTTGAGTTCTGCGATTTTTCCGCGCTTGAGTCACGTGGGATTGATGAAGAATGCGCGCGTCTGATCGCAGAAGGCTTCCTTGACGAGGACAGCGTGAGGATCATCAATCGCGAGCAGCTGAACGCTTTTCTCCGCTCCGACCTCTTTTCCGCCATTCGCAGCGCAAAGACGGTGCGGCGCGAGCAAAAATTTGCGATGTTCCTCCCTGCAAAGAAGCTGACACGACAGTCGGAGCCGGCGCGGGAGCTTGGCGAGCAGACCGTGTTCGTGCAAGGCTCGATCGACCTGCTTTTGGAAATGTCCGACGGAACGCTTTGGTTGATTGATTACAAAACCGATCACATTTTGCCACAGGAGTTCCATGACCGCGCGCGTCTGGGCGCTCGCATGCTACAGGCACACGGCGACCAGCTTGCCGCGTACGCACGCGCCGTCAAAGACCTCTTTGGAAAATACCCCGACGATATCCGCATTTATTCTCTGCCTCTTGGCACGACGATTCCCATGCCCGTGCCAGAGATTTTGAAAAAAGCATAAAAAAGCAACCGACATCTGTCGGTTGCTTTTTTATGCTTCCAGACTGTAGACAAAAAGGATGTCGTATTGACGAGACACCTGCTGATATGGTATAATAGATACCGTAAAGGTAGGTGTTTTTTATGTACAGAAAAAAGGATAAAAGCAAGCAGACACAATTGCAAATGTTGTGTATAGAAGATCTGGTACCGCAGGATCATATGCTGCGAGAGATAGAGAATGCAATCGATTGGAGCTTTATCTACGATGAGG
>JAZRFD010000055.1:0-4168 GCA_045661185.1 Eubacteriales bacterium
CACCACCGATCGCGCGATAGAGATTGACAAAAAGCTTTTTGTTCTCCACGCAAAAGTCCACCAGAGCAAACAGCGCGTTTTCGGAATCGGTTCCCCACGTTCCGCGCAGCTCCGCAAAGGCGTTTTCGATCGCACATTCCAATACCTCGTAAATATCGTGGAAATGATAATAGAAGGTGTTCCGCGTAATGCCGCAGGCCTCTACGATATCGCGTACCGTTATTTTATTCAGCGGGCGCACCTGCGCCATGGCAACCGTGGTTTCCACGATCGCTCGTTTCGTAAGCTGTGACATGGGATCCCTCCTTCCTTATTATTCATTTTATTATACCACTTTTTTGCGGATATTGCAACAAAAACTTTTCTGGCTCAAAAAAAGTTCACATTCTCAACAACTGCTTGATTTTTGGGAAAGGATATGGTATAATCAAAAGCATCACAAAAAAAGGAAAAAAAACGATCCATGAAGCAACTTAACAATATCAAGGGCAGCGCAATTTTGTGCCTTGCGGCCCTGATCTGGGGATTGGCGTTCGTGGCGCAAAGCCAAGCCGCCGATGCCGTGCCCCCCTTCATTTTCAACGCTCTGCGCTCCTTTATCGGCGCGGCGTTTCTGCTCGCGTTTTTAGCGATCAAGCATGCAAGATCGCACACCCCTATTTTCCACCGGGAGCCGCAGATGCGCAAAAAAATGCTCCTTGGCGGCGCGCTTTGCGGCATTCTGCTGGCAATCAGCGTCAACCTTCAGCAGTTCGGGCTGATGCTCTACCCCGAGGGGGCAGCAAGCGAGGCGCGCGGCGGATTTTTGACGGCGCTTTACGTCGTGCTCGTGCCGATCGTGTCAATTTTCTTTGGCAAACGGATCGGGCTCCCCGTGTGGGGCGCGGCCATCATCGCAACGGTCGGCATCTACTTGCTCAGCCTGTCGGGCGGTATCGGCAGCGTCTATCTTGGCGACGCTCTGGTATTTCTGTGTGCCATCAGCTTTACCTTTCATATTCTGGCGGTTGACCGCTACGGCGAGCCCGTGGGAGGAGTGCTGCTCTCGATGCTCCAATTTTTCGTATGCGGCGTGCTTTCCCTGATCCTCTCCCTCATCTTTGAGCTTGACGCGATCACGTGGCAGAATATTGTCAATGCCGCGCCGCAGATCCTGTATCTTGGCATTATGTCCAGCGGCATCGCATACACCCTGCAGATCGTGGGACAGCGGTATGCCGACCCGCCCGTGGCATCCCTTTCAATGAGCCTTGAAAGCGTGTTCGCGGCGCTTGGCGGATGGATCATTTCGGGCAATACGCTCTCCTTTAAGGAAGGACTTGGATGTGCCCTTGTGTTCGTGGCAATCATAGTGGCGCAGATCCCGCAGTTTTTTGAACGAAAAGAGACAAAAAACGCGAAAATCGAGGATTAAACGAATAAAAAACGAACAAAAAATGCGTCCGAGGGACTTGACATCGGGCGCATTTTGTATTATAATATATAGGCAATTCACCGTGCAGGTGTAACTCAATGGCAGAGTGTCCGCTTCCCAAGCCGAATACGCGGGTTCGATTCCCGTCACCTGCTCCAATAATTACAAGGCCCTCCGCTTTCGCGGAGGGCCTTGTAATTATCGCAGCATGATCTAAATTGAAACCGCACCAATGCCGTAGGCATTGGTAAGAATTTGCGCCGCGCACCACATTTGCGTATGGCACACACTTTGGGCGCAAATTTGGGTTCTGATTCCCGTCACCTAATACCCAAAAAAGAGACCACCGTTGGTGATCTCTTTTTTATTGAATCAATTAAACCAATCCACAACCAATCGCGCACCGTCGTAGGCACTTTCCCAGTCAAATTCGCGCGAATGCTGACCGTCCTCACTCACAAAAATATTGGGGTTGGACGTCTTATCGTAATTCAATATGCCGTAACGGGACTCGTTCTTGTCGGCAATCATATAGATGTCGTGGATGCGCTTCATCTCTTCCTCACTCAAAATGCCGGGCGTAACAGACGCAAGCGTGGTCATGCCCGCGATGGCGCACATTTCAAGGAAATCAAGATTCAGCGAGGTATCAACTCTTTCGGTAAATGCGGCACAGTCGGGGTCGGCACGGTAGAAGGTGTCGTTCAGAGGCAGACGCATGACAGAATTGATTCCAAAGCGGCGTGTCCATTCAAAATGTCTGCCACTCGTATCATTACCCGTTCGGTAAACGGAATGAATCCCCGCACACAAATGCCCTATTGCGTTGCAGCCAATCACTTCCGCATCCCCCGCTCCGCTTTGTATTGCTTTATAGAAGTTTTTAATGATCGTTGCGTTGGTCTTGCTCTTATCGAACGGCGCTTTATTGCGCTCGTATAACCGGACCTTGGAGGTTTCCGCGGTCAAAGGGAGAGTTCCAAAAAAGTCCGTGGTGGAAAAATCGTGCTTGATAAGATCAAATCCCCACTCTCTGATCGTTTTGGCGTCCTTGCAGACTCTTTCAAGAACGTATGGATGCGACGGGTCAAGCAGCACTCCTCCCGCGGAAAACCTTTCAAGCTTTGTTTCCTCTGGCACATCCCCCAGCGTAAGAAGGGGGCGGAACCACAGCCCTGCCTTTGCACCCTTTTGATGGATCGCTTCAGCAGTTTTCGCCATATCCCCGAAGCGCTCGTTCGGAATCCACGGGCCTCCTATATAAGAACCGTTATCATAGGTGCGGTTAAACTGCCAGCCGTCGTCGATGATCATATACGGACGGTGCTTCGCGCCCGCGCACATCTTCATCAACCAATCGGTTTCATTCATAACGATATCATGAGAGATATGTCCATAAGCCCAATACCAGTTGTTAACACCAAATATAGGCTCTTTCGGAAGAACGGGCGCATCGCAGAGCATTGCGGAAAACCGTTTTGCTACCTTGTAAGCATCCTCATACCGCTCCCCTTCAAGCTGAACGACCTCGCAAGCAACAAGCGGCTCCTTTAAATCGGTACCGTCCTTTCCGCTTGTAAGGTTCAAGAAAAGCGTGACGCCATGGACGTCAACGAGCCAGCTTGCAAAGCAATCCGCGCCCGTCTTAACCCCGTAGCACATTACCCTGTCGTCGCCCTTTAAGTAGCAAAACCACGGCATGATTCTCGCGGTCATCACAGAGCGCCATTCAATATAGCAGCCTCCGCCGGAGCGCTCCCATGTGTCGCCATAAACCTTGTCAACAAAGGAAAGATCCCCTCTGAAGCGCAGCTTTAAATACTTTACGGGCGATCCGCTCGGATAAACAATTACCTTGGCTGATTTTTCGGAAACGATATACTCATACTGAACGTCCGAGGTTTTTGTAGCCGCTTCTTCAAAACGAAAGGGTGAAAGCTCAGTAGCGCCGAAATCGTTATCGGGGGCTCTGAGAACTGAAACAAATTGATTTTCCATAAGACACCTTCCTTTAGCGCAAATAATAGAAGAAATGCTTTTTTGTCATTATATCATATACGAAAAGGATTGTCAAGGCTTTTGCCCCCGACACGGTTTTAAATGAAAAACCGCCGAGAAGCATCAATCGTTTGCTGAGGACCCTCATATGCGGCAAAGCCATAACATCATTGCGAAACACTTCATTTGAGGCAACGCCTCAACCTCGCTCATTTGTGCCGTGGAACAGCAAGAGTGCCCCTGAGCCTGCTCGGTAGCTACTCTCCCCCTGGGGGATGCGAGGTGGAAAGACGCGAAGCGTCAGGGGGTGTGGGTGGGGTTCGGGGATGAACAAAGACACGGGATGAAAAAAACTTTTCCGGACTCGAACCAAGCGACATACTCGCCCCGCCCACGGCGGTTCTCGTAGCGAATTTTACTTCGCAAAAGTTCGCCCCTGTATTAACAAATTTGCCACCAAGGCGTCAAATTGGAGAGAATCGCTTTCGGTCTGAACGACCGAATTCCGCAAGCGGAACCGCATTCTCTCCGTCAGTTCCAACTTCGTTTGAGCTCTCTGTCGCACATGAGTGTCGCTGGTTCGAAACAAGCAAAAGAAAGGAAATGAAAAAGCGAACCGCCTAAAGGCGATTCGCTTTTTCATTGGCTCCCCCTGCTGGACTCGAACCAAGCGACATACTCGCCCCGCCCACGGCGGTTCTCGTAGCGAATTTTGCTTCGCAAAAGTTCGCCCCTGTATTAACAAAATTGCCGCAT
>JAZRFD010000056.1:0-6032 GCA_045661185.1 Eubacteriales bacterium
CCGCCCGAATCAAACGGACTCACGATTGACAAATTCAATCGCAATTTCGACTCGTACACCAATCAAGAGGTGGAGCTGAGCGGCGTTGTGTATATGGGGGACAAGTACGGCCTCTTTATTACCGATTCGAGCGGTGCCACGCTTTACGTAAAGACCGACTATGAGAACATTGCCATCGGGCAGACCGTTACGGTCGTCGGAACGGCCAATATGTACTATACCTTGCCCCAAATTCTTGCCACGTCCTGCACGGGAGGCGAAATGGCGGGCGCGGACGTGCCGGTTTATAACGCCACCGTAGCCGAAATCATTGCCGCAAACCGCGCGCAGGCGTCCTGCGTGTTTGACCACACCTGCTACAGAGCGGCAGGGGTGCTGACGCAGGAGGGCGGCCAGTATTATCTGGTGGACGGAACCGACAAGCTGCAGATCAAAACCTCAACGTACGTTGCGGATTATAACGCGCTGATCTCTTACGTTGGGCAAAAAATCGCGTTCAATTTCGTTTTTGCTGACGTCTTTTCCACCACGGGGATCCCGCGCATCGTTCCGCTCACGGGAAGCGACGCTGACATAAAAGTGGTGGGCGGCGGCACGTCGTCGGACGAGCCTACTCATATTCGCACGACGGTTGCGGAGCTGGCATCAGCACTCCCGACCTCAAGCTATGACGTGGTCTATGAGGTGACCGCAACATGGCAATTAAAGGACGGCGGCAGCACGTACGGAAACGGCTGGCTGACGGATGCCAACGGAAACCGCATCACCGTTTACGGGTTGTGTAAGAACGCAACGGTATTGAATTGGTCCAACGGCAGATATACATTTTCCAACGACCGCTCCTATTCGCAAATAGGCCTTGAGGACGGAGCGGTGATCACCGTCGGCATGGTTTACAGTACCCAGTACGATAACTACAGCTGCTATCTGATCGAGATTGTCTCGACGCCCGAGGGGGGAGACACGACCGACATCAATTTTGTCATGATCAACGACACGCACGGCGCGTTTACGGATTCGAGCGAGGGCAATTCCATCGGTCGCGTGGACACGTTGGTTCAAGCCTTGGAATCCCGAGGCGGAGAGCATATTTTCATCCTCAACGGTGACGCGTTCCAAGGCTCCTACGTATGCGTTGAGACCTATGGACGCGCAATGGTCGATGCCTTGAACCAAATGGAGCTTGATTGCTTCGTGATCGGCAACCACGAATTTGACTGGGGGCTGGATAAGATCGCGGCATATGCCGATGGCGACCCGACAAACGGTGAGGCGAATTTCCCGTTCCTCGGTGCCAACATTTATTATAAGGGCACCACGACCCGTCCGGATTGGATTGATGCCTATACGATTATCGAGCAGGACGGCATGAAGGTCGGTATCATCGGTGCGATCGGATACGGGCAGGAATCCAGCATTTTGACAAGTAACGTGGAGGATTATACCTTTGCGAATCCCTTGAGTGTTGTGAGCTCTTATTCGACGTATTTAAGAGAAACCGATGCGTGCGACGTTGTGGTCGTTGCGATCCACGATTATGACGATGCCTTCAACTACGGTGTGGCAGAGCTGACGGGATCTGCTATGGTAGATGCTATTTTCTGCGCCCATACGCATCAGAACATCACGGATTCGGTGATGCGCAGCGACCGCGAGTATATCCCCGTGGTGCAGTGCTATGACAAAAACGATAACGCCGTAGAGGTGGTTTTGCGGTTCGATGAAGAGAACGCGTTCGCGTCCTACACGACCGTCAAGCACGAGCCCGAGAATTACGCGATCTCCTCAAGAGTTCAAGGAATTATTGAGGATTATCAGGATATTATCGACGAATCCAACAAGGTGATTGGCTCGACCTCAAGCCCGCTTTCAAGGGAGACGCTTGGCGAGTATGCCGTGGACGCCCTTTTGGAATACGATTATTCCGCATACAACTTTGAGGGCGTTGACGTTTCGATCATTAACACGGGCGGTGTCAGAGCCGAGATCAATTACGGCGAGATCACAAAGGGCGAGGTTTTCGAGGTATTTCCGTTCAATAACGCGGTGGTGCTGGTCAATATCAGCGGCGCGCTGCTCAAATCCTTGTGCCGCGAAAACAGAAATTACTTGTACATCGAGGTGAGTGATGAGATAGGCACTTACACTCGCTTGGACGATCAAACGATTTATCAGCTTGCAATCATCGACTACGTGTTTGAGGGGACGTATTACTATCAATTTGACGGCCTTTCCGAGGATGATTACACGCAAACGGACATCATCATGCGCAATATTTTGATTGCGTATCTTGATCAGGTATATTAAAAGTGTGCCCATAGGGCAAAAAATCCCCCCGCCGCCAACGCGTCGGGGGAATTTTTCTGATGCTATTCCTTTTTAAGATGTTTCCTGAAAGGGCGCCTTGACCTCATTTCCACCCATCTTGAAAAAACTATTGATTTTTCTTCCAAACAGTGTTATACTAATATTGCCAAACCAACCGAATACTATAGCCGAAGAGAGTCGAACACATACGGTTTTATGTAGCAAATATCCGCGCCTGCTACAGAAAAAATTCTTGCAATATCTTATATTGCTTCGCATTTTTTCCTTGCATCCGACGAATATTTGCTCACGTAAAACTGCGTAGCACCCTTCGGCATTGAATTTTTTGATGGATTTTGTCAAAGCGAGTCGAAGCAAGATGCACATCTTGCAAGGCGAGATTTGGCGAAAGACGCAAAAAAGTCTCGCCGCAGGGCGTATGTGTTCGACTCTCTTCGGCTATAGCAAGGGCTATTTTTATCTCTCGTGGTGGGATAACTATATCCTTTTTTCAGCATTTCATTTTTGAATTTGTTAAAAATGCAAATTCCTACCGAAAGTGCTGAGAAATGGTTCTTGCTTTTTTGGTTGGTTTGGCGACTATCGGAGTTTGCGTTTTTAGTGCGGCTGCTTCGGTAGCCGCACTTTTTATTTTTGGAGGACAAAAGAATGAAGAAAACAGTAGCACTTATCTTGTTAGTCATGAGCGCTTTGCTGCTTTGGGGATGCAACGGTGGTTCCACCGACTCTCCCAAGGATCAAGCACCCGCTACCACCACTCAAAAGCCGAACGATGATCCCGCAACGACCACCAAGCCGAATGAGGATCCCGACCCTTCCGTTACCGCATACACGGTCACGTGGGTTGACGAAAACGGTGTTACACTTGCGTCGGGCAAGGTGGACAAAAACACCGTTCCGTCTTACTCCTACACCGTAACCGATAATGCCGAGTGGGACTACACCTTCCTCGGCTGGGCAACCTCTGCAAACGGAGAGGTGCTTTCCGCAATTCCGCCTGCCACCGAGGACGCGACGTACTACGCGCGTGTATCTGCCGAAAAGCAGACCTACACGGTCACCTTTAACGCCAACGGCGGAACCCCTGTGGCATCTCAAACCGTAGCATACGGTGAAAAGGCAACGCTACCCGAAGCGCCGCGCTACGAAAGCCATAAGTTCGTATGCTGGTGCTACGATGCAAGCGGCACGATCCCCGTGGATTTCGATCAGCCCATTACCCAAGACATTGAGTATTTTGCTACATGGAACGAGGTCGTCAACGTAAAAGAGCTGCTTTTGGCTCTTTTGAACGGATATAAGCTCGATCCGCTTGGGTATATTCCCGAAAGCATGAGATATGATTACAGCGCCAACTTGGTCGACGGGAACGCGTTGAACGGTGATTTTTCGCAATTTGTCAACGTTGCGAATATTTCCTACGGTCACGGTGAACAGTGGCACATGGTGCTTGACAACCTGCTGCAATCCCAGACCTTTTTCAACGTTTTGAGCGTTGTTGACACGGTCTCCGCGGCGTCGATCACCGCATTCAATAACTATTTTGACAAAAACCCCTCTGATACGGCGCATCACAAGATGCAGGAGAGTATTTACAACATTACGGTTGACTTTGACGGCGAGATTCTGTTCTACGTATTGGATTACACGGCAACTCTGCCCGCGCTTGGCGAGCAGACGGTTCAAATTGCGTTGAGCCTGAACGTGGAAACGAACGAAAAGACCGCCAGAATCCAGATCGGTGATGCAAATGCTCTTACGTACAGAATAAACGAAAACTCTTATGAGTTTGCAATCAAATATCTGGGTGTCAGACGAGCAATGTTCTCAATCGAAAAGGATGCGGACGGCAACGTCAGCGGTAAGATTTTTGAGTATTTGGGCGTGGATGCTCTTTCTATTGCAAGCGCAGCCGAATTTTACATTACGGAGGATTACGTATCCGTCATCGGCAACAAGGCTGACGGAATGATTGGCTTTAAGGGCTATATTGCCGAGCTTTACAACGCTAAAAACGGCAAAATGATCGCCTACGAGGTCAAGGAAACTCTTTCCGCCGTCAATTATGATACGCTGTGGTTCAATCTTGACGACATCGCGGGGATCAACAGCATCAAGTATGTTCCTGCAGGAGAAAATACGCCCGCAGCGATCTATATCAATGGCTCCACCGAGGCTTGGGAAGCAAAAAAAGCATTGCTTTCGCGCCGCTTTGATATCGAATTCAGAACGCAGTACGTGTATTCCTACGATCCTGCAACCGAAGAATACATCGTGTACACAGTGTCTGTTCCGATGCTGTTCGTACAGGAAAAATACTACGATTCTCTTGTCAGTGACATAAAGTCCACCAACGGTGTTACCGTCAGCGTTCAGGTTCAGGATACGGATCTGAACAAGCTCCTTGACGATTACGACACGCTGATTCCGATCTTTATCGAGCATAAGGATCAGATCACGCCCGATATCATCATTGCTTATATCGGCGAAAAGATCACCTTTGAGGAGGGAAACTGATATGAAAAGTCGCATTCATTCGTTTGTATGGGGAGGGCTGGCAGGTGTCCTGTTCCTGATCCTTGGTATTGCGACTGCGATCTCGGCATCGGATATTCTCAATTTTGTAGCTTGGGGCACCATTGGCGTTCTCTCATTTACCTTTATCTCCTGCCTGCTTTTGAAAAACAATTTTATAGGAGATATGGTGCTGGAGATCTTCAGCTGGGGCTTTGTCAGAATGCCGGGGCTGATCTTCACGCTTGACCTTGACGGAATCGTATGGCTTTTAACGGTTAAGCTGGCACTTTTCGTGCTGGGGATCGTGCTTGCATTGCTTTGCGGCATTCTCGGGGTTCTTGTGGGCATGCTTCTCTCCTTGTTTGTTTATCCGTACGCACTTTACAAAAATCTCAAGTACGGTGAGGCCGCAGAAGACCCGCTTTAATACATCATCGAATAAAAAAAGAGGACACGGTTTTCCGTGTCCTCGCCTTTTTTTACCGCCCACAAAGGGGAATGCTTGATTATCCTTTTTGCACGCGGTTTTTGTCCCAGATGATGCGAAGCCCTTTGAGGAGCAGATGCTCGTCAAGCACGGGCGCTGACTTGCAGTATGGCGCAATGAGCGCCGACACGCCGCCCGTTGCCACACGCGTGGCGGCGGGCTGACCAAGCGCCTCTTCAAAGCGCTCCACCAGCGCGTCAACCGATCCCGCCGTTCCGTAAAGGATTCCCGAGCGCATTGCATCTACCGTGCAGGCACCGATGGGGGAGCGGGGCGGGGTGATCTCAATATGCGGGAGCAGTGCCGTTTTTTGAGAAAGTGCCTCGGACGAAAGAATAGCGCCCGGCGCGATTGCGCAGCCGATGAATCTTCCCTTGGCGTCCACGGCACTGACGGTCGTGGCAGTTCCCATGTCCACAACGATCGCGGGGAGCGGGTAAAGCTCCTTGGCGGCAACCGCACCGACCACAAGGTCGGAAGCCACCGTTCCGGGGTCGTTGATCGCAATATGCAAGCCCGTTTTCACGCCTGCGCCAACCACCAAAGGATCGCGTCGGGTCAGCAATTTTGCTGCACGTATCAGCGTTTTTGCGATCTGCGGCACCACGCAGGAGATCGCCACGCCTTCCAAGACATCAACGTCGACCTCTTGAATCTCCAAAATCTGCTTGATCTTGGCGGCATAGCCGAAATCGGTCTC
>JAZRFD010000057.1:0-6271 GCA_045661185.1 Eubacteriales bacterium
AGAAAGGAGGCGCGCCATGCCAACAATCGAACAAAAAATGATCGGTCTTTTGCAAAATGCGGTGACGGGGGCAGAGGTGGACGCTTCCCTTTATACCACGCTCTCGGACGAGGATCAAAAAAAGCTCTATGCGCTTGCAAAAAAGCATGACGTGGCGCACCTATTGGGGGCGGCGTTTGAAAAAAACGGGCTTTTTGAGGGCAGTGAGGTCGCGGCAGCGGCACAAAAAAAGACTTTTACCGCCGTCTATCGCTATGAGGGCTTGCGGTATGAGCTGGAGCGCGTTTGCGCTACCTTGAACGGTGCCATGCTCCCGTATCTGCCGCTCAAGGGCTCGGTTCTGCGCGCGCTCTATCCCGAGCTTTGGATGCGCACGAGCTGTGATATCGACATCCTTGTGCGTGAATCCGACCTTGATCGCGCAGTCGCGCTGATCTCGGAGCAGCTTGGCTTTACCGTCGGTGTGCGCGGCGCGCACGACGTCAGTCTTCACTCCCCCGCCGGCGTTCATCTGGAGCTTCATTTTACGTTGATTGAGTCCGAGGTGATCGGGAAAGCCGACGCGCCCCTGCTTGACGTCTGGGAGCTGGCACGTCCGGTAGAGAATTCGTCCATGTATGAGCTGCCCGACGCTCTGTTCTACTACTACCACGTCGCGCACATGGCAAAGCATTTTGTCAACGGCGGCTGTGGAATTCGTCCTTTTCTGGATCTGTGGCTCTTGTGCCACAAGGTTGATTTTGACGAGCAGGCGCGCGTATCTCTTTTGGAAAGCGGCGGTCTATCCCGCTTTGCTCAGACGGCGCAGGCGCTGTGCGAGGCTTGGTTTGGTGAGGCCGAGCATACAGACTTGACCCGTCAGGTCGAGCAATACGTGCTTTATGGTGGCGTTTACGGAAACCTTTCTAATCGCGTCTCGGTTCAGCAAACGCGGCAGGGCGGAAAGCTGAAGTACGCTTTCTCTCGCATTTGGCTTCCCTATCGGATCATTTCGGTCTACTATCCAATTTTGAAAAAGCACAAATGGTTGTTGCCGGTCTGTCAAGTGCGGCGCTGGTTCAAGCTCCTCTTTGGCGGTAAGCTGAAAAGCTCCATCAATGAATTGAACATCAATCAATCGACCGCCTCCGACGAGGTAGCTCGCACAAAGCAATTCCTGCAGCAGTTGGATTTGCTTTGATGAAAACGGGATGGAAAATGATGTTTTCCATCCCGTTTTTTTAATTTTCTTCGCTTTACTTGTTCAAAACAGAGAAAAAAGTTTTCCACAGGGAACGCTTGGTCTATGCGGGTAGGATTGTGGAAAAGTCTGTGGAATGTGCGGAAAACCTGTATTTTCACGCCTTTATTCGTGTATATTCGTCAAATTATGCAAATGGGCTGTGGAAAACCTCTGCTTTTTAGCAGGCTAAAGGATTGGTAATTTTTCACAAAGCCCTCGTACGGTGTGCACGCCCGCTCAAACGGGCGGAGACAAACCACTTGCGCAGGGGCCAAATACATGGGGCTCGCGGGACGTCGGGGGGCCATCCCCTACAATAGACTTCCGCCCACCCTTAATCACGGCAAAGCCGTGCATGGAATCAAGCCCGCGGCTTGGATGTAAAAAAGGGCGCACATGTGCGCCCTTTTGGGTAATGGATTTCCTTTTGATAGCCGCTCTTAAGCGGAGCATTACAAGATCTCCAGCCAGTCCGCGTTGCGGCGGTAATCGGCCGGGGTAAGGGCGCGTTCGATGCCGTCGCGGACGGTCTTGCCCGTTTCGTACATCAACACGCCGCCATAGCCGATCTCGTCAAGCTTACCCATCAAAGTCTCGAACCTACAAGGTTTTGGGAGGCAAACGCATCCATAAAATCGAGAGTGGGCTCGCAAAGCAGATGGTTCGTGTCAAAGCACACGCGCAGGTCGGGATCGACCGAGATCAAGCGTAAAAGCTCCACCGAATTTTTGGCAAGGCAGGTGCGCGGCAGATTCTCAACCGTCAGCACAATGCCGGATTTGCGCGCGACCCCCGCCAAAACGCGCAAGCCTTCCTCGGCCGCTTGCATGGCCGCTTCACGGTCGGCATCCTCGCGATCGGCTCGCCGCTCGGATGGATCACCGCATAACGAAAGCCTGCCGCGCCCGCGCGACGGATCCATTCAGATGCATAGTCCACCGCGTGCGCCCGTGCGACGGGGTCGGGATAGGCGACCGAACAATCCTTGTGGGGATAGAAGCGCAGATGGAAGGACCACGGCAGGATCTCCTCGGCGCGCGCGTCGGCAACGATCTGCGCAAGGTTTTGCGCGTCGTAATCCACGTGTCCACGTGTGCCACGCTGACCTCAATGGCACCGATACCGTTTTCACGGTAGGCGGCAAAATTGGCGCGATTAAGCCCCCTCCGCCTTCGTTGAAACGCCAACGATTCTTTTCATAGTTCCTTCTTATTTCGAAATTGCGGACTTGATCATCGCGTTGACCGCCTCGCGCAGAGCCAGCATCGTAGCGCCATCCTTAACACACTTATCAAAGGCAATCTCGCCGCCAAAGATGCGCTCAAGCTCTGCCACTACGGCATCCTTGCCGCACAAATCCCCTGCCAATCGCATAGCGCGAGCGTCCTGAAGCGCTTCGTAGAAGGAGAGGATGCGGATCGACTCCAGCGCCGTTCCATCCTGTGCGGGATAAACCGAGTACGTGTCTCCCGCGGGCACCCAATATTCGCCGCTGGCATCGCCGCGCGGGTCGATCGGGTTGACCGAGAAGCGGTTATTGTAGAAATTATAGCCCCAGTGCAAGAATCCCGCAATGTCGTATTTGTAGAGCTGCAGGCCGATGCAGCGCGTACGCCAGAGCGGCATCGCGATAAAGCGGTTGGAGACATCCTTACACTGCATGCAGCAGTAGTAGGTCCAGAGCCCCGGTACCTGCGCCTCGATAAAGGGCTTGATGTGGGTGGTGGCGGGAATCGGCGTTTCAACCAGCCCCTCTTTCCAGTAATCAAAGTTGGAGAGCGCGTCCATGATCACGTAGCCCTCAAGCAGCTTTGCCACGACCGCCTTTGCGGCACGGTAGGAATCAAGCTGCTCGTCGTTCGGCTCGTCGGAAATGTGGAAATAGCAGCGCTGGTCATCGCCACGTGCCTTCATGTGAGAGAGAAACGCGGGAATAAACGCGTTCAGATAGCGGGAGTAGTCCTCTCCCGCAGCGTCGGTATCCCAACCGAAAATGCGCTTGTATTCGCCGTCCACGGTCGCCATGATCTTAGGCGCGTGATAGGCACCCCATTGTGTAAAGAAGTGTGCGATCTCAAGATATTTAACGCCTACGCGGTCGCACATATCAATCCAACGGTCGAGCTTTTCAAAGCCGAAGCTGTATTCTCCGTTCGTCACGGTCACATCCACGAGCTGAACAGTCGTGCGCTCACCGCCAATGGCGGTGTCAAGCGGCGGTGTGTGAATGGGCGTTAAGAGCAGATTGATGCCGCACCGCACCGCGGTGCGGGCATATCGCTCAATGATCTCCCAATGACGCTCCGACCACACCTCGCAGCCATAGTAATCGGCCAGGCAATCGCAATAGAACCATTGCGTGAAGGTCATATCACTTTCGGGAAGGCAAGCGTCGATGATCTCAACCGTAACGCTCTGCTCACCCACAACAGCACCCGTCTCGTCCGTCAGCGTCAGCGTCAGGGGATACTCACCCGCGGGCATTGCGCCATCAAGATCAAGCTCCACCCACACGCTTTGCAAAAAGCGCTTGACAATAGAGATCCGGTCATTGTAGTGTAAGGGCTGCAGCATGTCGGGATACAGTCCCGGAGACACGCGCAGGTAGTTGTCGTCAGGAGCGTTGACATCCTCCGCGGGCACAGCCACAGGAACCTGCTCCACCGTGCGTGCCGTTGCAAAGGGTGCGAGCGCGCCCGAAATTTTCAATTGGCACAGCGTGCGGTACTCCGCCGCGGCGGGATCCGCCACGTGCAGCAGCTGAACCGAAAGGCGCTCGTTTTTGAGCGCGGAAATGCGCTCAAGCGGCGCAAACGTGCCAATGTCGTCATCCCAAAAGCATTTTTCAACCGAAGAAACGATCTTTGTGTAAATCATGTCGCTACCTCTTTCTTCCTTTTATGATGTGTTCAGTATAACACAGAAACGCGCCGCTTGCAAGTCACTTTTTAAAAAATGACCCAAATTCGAGCCAAAGGGGGCATTTTTTAAAGGACGCACTTTGTCGCGCGCCCTTTGCCGGGTGCTCCTATTCCCTTTTGGTTAAAACTTTTCGAGGGCGCGCGAGGGGCTTTATTTCAAAAATCCCCCTCGCATCGTACCCCATATCAAATCCCGTCTTTGAGGCGATCGAGCATAATTTCGGCGCTTTTGACATTGGTCGCGAGCGGGATATTCTGCACATCGCAAAGGCGCAAAAGAGCCGAAACGTCGGGCTCGTGCGGCTGCGCGGTCAAGGGGTCGCGCAAAAACAGAACGAGGTCAAGCTGACCCTCTGCGATCATAGAACCGATCTGCTGGTCGCCGCCTAAAGGGCCGCTTTTCATGCGCGTGATCTTCAGTCCCGTCTCTCCCATCACAAGCGTGCCCGTCGTGCCCGTAGCGTAAAGCTCGTGGGGCGAGAGCACCTCGCGGTATTTGGTCGCCAGCGCGATCATGGCGTCCTTTTTCTTGTCGTGTGCGATCAATGCGATTTTCATACATTCGTTTCCTTTCAATAGCTTGCGAGGATCGCGTCAAGCTGCTCCTCGATGAATGTTGTTTTATGGTTTTATTATAGCACACCGTGCGCGCTTTGTCTACAAAAAGCCGAAAAAATGCGTGCTTATATTTTTGTGGGAAGCGCGTAAACTATTTCTTGACAACGGCGCGGAAATGTGGTATCCTAAAGAAGGTAAAAAATATTCACAAAATTCACAAAAGGAGCGCATTATGAAAATCAAGACCGTTCGCTCGACCTACGACAAGGTCATGGCCCTGCCGCGTGATCAGCGTCGCAAGCCCAAGCGCCCCAATTTCTTTTTCCGCACGCTGATCCGCGTCCTTTCCGCGTTTGGAATGATGGGGATCGACTTTCAAAAGACGCGCGGGGATCTGCGCGGCACGGACAAGGAGCCCGCGCTGATTTTAATGAATCACTCCTGCTTTTTGGACATGGAGATCGCGTCGCAGCTGCTTTACCCACGGGCGTACGGCATTGTGACCACCACCGACGGCTTCATCGGCAAAAATTGGCTGATGCGGCAGATCGGATGCATTCCAACGCAAAAATTCGTCAGCGACCTAAACCTGATCCGCAGCATGAACTACATGCTGCACGACAAAAAGACAAGCGTTTTGATGTTCCCCGAGGCGGGCTACAGCTTTGACGGCCGCGCCACGGTTCTGCCGCGCAAATTCGGAAAGCTGCTCAAAATGCTGAAGGCGCCCGTGTGGTTTATTTTTGCCGAGGGCGCGTTCTTGCGCACGCCTCTTTACAACGAGCTCAAAAACCGTCGCGCGCCCATTCACGCGGAGCTGAAATGCCTGTTGACACGCGAGGAGATCGCGGAAAAATCGGTGGAGGAGCTGGACGAGATCATCGAAAACGCGTTCACGTTTGATCATTTCAAGGCGCAAGAGGCGCAGGGGATCCGCATCACGGAGCCCGATCGCGCTTGTGGTCTTGAGCGTGTGCTTTACAAGTGCCCGCACTGCCTTGCCGAGGGACAAACGCGCGGTGAGGGGGTACGGCTGACCTGCCGCACCTGCGGTAGGGCTTGGGAGCTGACCGAGCTTGGGCAAATGGCGGCTCTGGACGGCGAGACCGCATTTTCTCACATTCCCGCTTGGTTTGATTGGCAGCGTGCTTGCGTGCGTCGGGAGCTTGAGGACGGCACTTATCGCTTGGACACGCCCGTTGATATCGCGATGATCGTCAACAGCCGAGCACTCTATACGGTGGGAGAGGGACGGCTTGTCCACGACACGAACGGATTTGTGCTGACGGGCTGCGACGGCGCTCTCCGTTACGAGCAAAAGCCTCGCTTTTCCTACAGCCTCAATTCGGATTATTACTGGTATGAGATCGGGGATATGATCAGCATCGGCACGGGCGACGTGCTCTACTATTGCTTTCCGAAAGACAGCATCCCCGTTGCCAAGGCGCGACTTGCCACCGAGGAGCTTTATAAAATGTCCTTTTCTGAATGAGGGGGCGCGTTGTTGGGGAGGATGGCATATGGGATTCTTTCCCCCGCCGCCCAGCGCGCCCAATGGGGAGCCAAAGCG
>JAZRFD010000058.1:0-12289 GCA_045661185.1 Eubacteriales bacterium
AAGCGCCGAAAAGAAGGTGTTTCGCCGCCTGCGGGCGGCGAGGAGGGCTCCGCGCCCTCCACTGCGCAAACTTTTGAAAAAGTTTGATCAAAACTTTCGGCAAACTGACGAAAGCCGTTTGTTTTGTCTACAGTCTGCGGGGGAGAAGCCTTCAAGGGCTTCTCCCCCTTTATTTTTTCCCATGTCAAAACAAAAATGATCAAACCTATTGCAATCGGGCAAAAGATTTGATATAATAAGTGGTAACAAAAAGCAAAAGAGGTTATTTGACATGGGCGAAAAGCTTTCAATGCAGCCTTACAAGGGCACAAGAGATTTTTATCCGCAGGAAATGCGCTTGCGCAACTGGTTCTTCGGTGTGATCCGCCGTGAGCTTGAGCGCGCAGCGTTTGAAGAATACAACGGGCCGATGCTGGAATCCCTGGACATTTACGCGGCAAAGAGCGGTGAGGAGATCGCAAACAAGCAGACCTACAACTTTGTCGACCGAGGCAACCGTCCGCTGGCGATCCGCCCCGAAATGACCCCCACCGTGGCACGCATGGTGGCGGCAAAAATAGGAGAACTGACCTTCCCCTTGAAGTGGTTCTCGATCCCCAACATGTACCGCTACGAGGCGACCCAGCGCGGTCGTTTGCGCGAATTCTGGCAGTTGAACGTGGACGTGTTTGGCTGCAACACCTTTGAGGCCGACCTCGAGGTCGTCACCAGCGCGATCCGCATCATGCGCGCGTTTGGCGCGGACGAAACGATGTTCACCGTGCGCATCAACAACCGTCGCTTCTTCAACGACGTGGTGGCGGCGATCACAGGCAAGGACACCGAGGGTGCCCGCGCGGTCTCCAAGGTCATCGACCGCAAAAACAAGGTCACGCGCGAAAGCTATGAAAAGGACATGCACGAGCTTGGGCTTTCCGATGCGCAGATCGCGCAGATCGACTCCCTTTACTCGATGAACGTCACGGAAGCAACCGCGCTCTGCCCCGAATCGGTGGGAGCGGACGAATTGCGCCGTCTGTTTGCGGCTCTGGAAAAGATGGGGCTTGCCAAGTACTGTATCTTTGATTTCGGCATCATCCGCGGTCTTGATTACTACACGGGTACGGTTTTCGAGGTATTTGACAATGCTCCCGAGAACAACCGCGCGATGTTTGGCGGCGGCCGCTACGACAATCTTGTCGACCTGTTCGTGAAAAACGCGAAAATTTCGGGCGTCGGCTACGGCATGGGCGACGTCACGCTGGAAAACTTCCTCGTCACGCACAATCTCGTGCCCGCGTCCTTTGGTTCGGACGTTAAGGTGCTGGTCACCCGCTTTGAGGACGTGCCCTACGAGGCCTACACCTCGTTGGTGGAGACCCTGCGCGACAACGCTATCACCGCATCGGTCTATCTGGGGCAAAAAAAGTTTGGCAAGCAGCTTGAATACGCGGTCAAGGGTGAATATTCTCACGCGCTTATCATGGGTGGCGATGAGTACGCGCGCGGTGTCGTGCGCCTCAAAAACCTCACTACGCGCGAAGAGTCTGAGGTCGCTCTCGGCGCGCTTGTTGACGAGTTGAAAAAGTAAGATTGTGGGTTTTGTGGGGTTTTTCGGGGAGAAAACTTTTTGAAAATAAGTTTAAAACCGCAAGCGGTTTCTGGAGAATGCCATATGGCATTCTTCCCCCCCAACCCCCGTACCCCTCTTTCAAAAACTTTCACCTGCGTGGATATAGATTTCCCAATTGAGGGTGCACGACATCGTGTACCCTCTTTTGTTTGTGCGCGGTGAAAGTTTGTAATACAGTAGAGTCTGTACTGCGCGAGGGAGCTTTCACCACGTAGGTACGAAAAAAGGAACCGCTTTGAAAACGATTCCCGATGAGGGTATCCAATACCCTTTTTGGTGAAAGTTCTTGGAGATGGGGTGTGGGGAAGAATCAGAGCTTTCTCGCTCGCGAAAAACTCTCGTAGTGGCGGAACGCCACGATGTTTTTCTCAAAAAGGTTCTTCCCCACAAAAAATCCACTTCCCTATCACTTAACCTTTTTCAATCTCCAGATACGCTGCGCGTATTCTTCGATGCTACGGTCGGCGGCGAATTTGCCTGCCGCTGCGATATTGAGCAGGGACATACGGTTCCAGTGCTCCTTATCTCTATAAGCTGCCATCATCGCCTCGTGCGTGGAGCGATAGGACTCGAAGTCCGCCAGACACATATAGGGGTCAGCCACGCCGTGACCGTTATTGAGCAGGTAGGATGCGATATCCGCGAAGGACTCGCCCGCAAAGCCGATGGAAAGCTGATTGATGATGCGGATGAGCTTTTCGTTGGAGATATAGTAGTTTGCCGCGCTATAGCCGTTGAGCCAGAGCTGCTCGACCTCGTCCGCCTTCAAACCGAAGATGAACATATTCTCCTCGCCTGCCGCCTCCTGCATCTCGACGTTTGCGCCGTCGAGCGTACCGATGGTGAGCGCGCCGTTGATCATCAGCTTCATGCAGCCCGTGCCGCTCGCCTCTTTACCCGCCAAGGAGATCTGTTCGCTGATCTCGGCGGAGGGAACGAGTGCCTCTGCCATGCTCACGCTGTAGTTTTCAAGGAATACAAGGTTGAGCTTTTCCTTGATAGCGGGATGCTGCTCAATATCCTTGCTGATCATGCACAGGAGCTTGATGATGCGCTTTGCCATATCGTAGCCGGGTGCCGCCTTTGCGCCGAAGATAAAGGTCTGCGGCTGCATATCGAGGTTGGGATTCTCCTTGAGGTCAAGGTAGAGGCCGATGATATTGAGCGCGTTGAGAAGCTGACGCTTGTACTCGTGAAGTCGCTTGATCTGCACGTCGTAAACAGAGTGCGTGTCGATCCTTTTGCCCGTTTTTTGCGCAACGAGGTTGGAAAAACGGATCTTGTTTTCATGCTTGATCGCGCGCAGCTTTTCCAGCACCGCCTTATCGTCCGCGTACTTTGCAAAGTCCGCAAGCGTTTCGGGGCGGTGGCGGTAATCCGTGCCGATGCACTCGTCAAGGAGAGACGCCAGCGCGGGGTTGGAATAGCACAGCCAGCGGCGATGCGCGATACCGTTGGTGACGTTATCAAATTTTTGCGGGTAGATACGGTAGAAATCCTTAAAGGTGGAATCCTTGAGGATGCTCGAATGGAGCTCGGACACGCCGTTGACCGAGTGCGACGCGATGACCGACAGGTTCGCCATACGCACCTGTCCGTAGCCGATGATGCTCATCTGCGAGATTCTGCCCCAGTTGCCGGGGAAGGCCGCCCATGCCTCGCGGCAGAAGCGCTCGTTGATCTCCTTGACGATCATATAAATGCGCGGGAGTTTGAGGCGGAACAGATCCTCGTTCCAGGTCTCCAGCGCCTCGGGCATGACCGTGTGGTTGGTGTAGGAGACCGTACGGGTGACGATGCTCCACGCCTTTTCCCACGAGAAGAAATAGTCGTCTATCAGAATACGCATCAATTCGGGCACGCAGAGTGCGGGGTGCGTATCGTTGATGTGGATCGCGACCTTGTCGGGCAGGTTGTCGAGCATTCCGTAAACCGCCATGTGGTCGCGGATGATGCTCTGAATGGATGCCGACACAAGGAAATACTGCTGCGACAGACGCAGAAGCTTACCCTCGGTGTGGTTGTCGGAGGGGTACAGAACCTTGGAGATGATGTCCGCGTTGGTGCTCTCCTCCAAAGCTCTTGTGTACTGACCCTGCGTAAACAGGCGCATGTCGAACTTCTGGATGTTGCGCGCGCGCCACAGACGAAGCTGGCTGACTGCCGAGCTGTCCGCGCCCGAGATCATCATGTCGTAAGGAACGGCCTCGATCTCTTCAGCGTCCTCGTAAAGAATTTCGCAGTGACCGTCCGGCTTCCACTCCTCCTTCACGCGGCCGCCAAAGCGAACCTTGTAGGTGCGGTCGGTTCTGGGAACCAGCCAGACCTCGCCGCCGGGGAGCCAGATGTCAGGGGTTTCGACCTGAATGCCGTCCACGATCATCTGCTTGAACAATCCGTACTCGTAGCAGATCGAAAAGCCCGTTGCGGGGTAATCGAGCGACGCGAGAGAGTCTACGAAGCAAGCGGCAAGTCGGCCAAGACCGCCGTTGCCAAGGCCCGCGTCGGGCTCGCACTCGTAAAGCTCCTCCAGCTTGAAGCCAAAGGACGCGAGCGCCTTTTCATATGCGTCTGCAAGTCCGAGATTGCAGAGGTTGGTTTTTAAGGATCTGCCCAGCAGGAACTCCATGCACATGTAGTACACGCGCTTTGCCCCTGCCTTGTTGACCTTTTTCTTGTAAGCGGAGCGCTTATCACTCAGAATATTTTTGACCGTGATCGCTGCCGCCTTGTACATCTGGTCACGCGACGCCTCTGCAGCCGTACAGCCGAAATGGCGCTGCAGCACGCCCTCGAGCATTTCCTTGACCTGTGCACTGTTGGGATTGTAATTCATAATTTTTGAGCCTCCTGGGAATAATCACTCCCCCGCCCTGCGGGAAAGCGTTGATAATAAGGTTATTTTTTGCACCACGTGTGCGCGTTAGAGCCCTGCGTACATCTCCAGATACTTCTGCGCAGAGGTGTTCCACGAGAAGTCGGTGCGCATGATCTTCTGCACCAGCTTGCGACGCGCCTTGGGGTCGTTCCAAAGAGCCACAGCCGCCTCGGTGCGCTCGCGCAGCTCCCACGCGGAGTAGTTTGCAAAGGTAAATCCGTTGCCGTGGATCGTGTCACCCTCAAGCCAATAGGGCTTGATCGAGTCGTAAAGTCCGCCCGTTTCACGCACCACGGGGATTGCTCCGTAGCGTGACGCGATCATCTGCGAAAGTCCGCAGGGCTCGCTCTTGGACGGCATGAGGAAGATATCCGTTGCCGCGTAGATGCGCTTGGAAAGATCGCGGTCGTAGGTGATCAGCGCGCGCACCTTTTCGGGATAAGCCGCTTGCAGGTCGCAGAACAGCTTTTCGTATTTTTCCTCACCCTTGCCAAGGATAATGAGCTGCACGTCGTTGTTTGCCACGATGTCCCAAATGCATTCGGATACGATGTCAAGACCCTTGTGCGACGCCAGGCGCGAAATGACCGAAAGCAGCGGCACGTCCGCGCGAACGGGGAGCCCTACCTCCTTCTGCATTGCCGCCTTGTCCTTGCCCTTGCCGGCAAGACGCGTGCAGGTGAACGGAACCGCGATCGCGGGGTCGTTTTCGGGATTGTAATACTCGTAGTCGATACCGTTAAGAATACCCGACAGCTTATACGCGTTGCGGCAGAGGCAAGCCTCCAATCCGTGCGCGTATTCGGCCGACTTGATCTCGTCGGCATATCTGGGGCTGACGGTGCTGACGCGGTCGGCACATTCCACCGCCGCCTTCATAAGGTTAATGCATCCGCCGTGCTCCATGAGCGTGTGCTCGTTCTCCCCCAGCGCAAACACGTCACCGAGAATCGAGAAATCGTACTGACCCTGATACTCGATGTTGTGAATGGTGAACGCCGTGCGGATCGCGCAGTAGCCCGGGCGACTGCGGTAGATGCAGTTGAGGTATACCACCGCCAGTGCCGACTGCCAGTCGTGTGCGTGCAGAACGTCGGGGTAGTAGCTAAGGCGCCCCAGCATCTCCATGACCGCCATGCAGAAGAACGCATAGCGCTCGCCGTCGTCAAAAAAGCCGTACAGCGCGGGGCGCTTGAAGTAGTATTCGTTGTCAATAAAATAGTAGGTAACGCCGTCCTTTTCAAGGCTGTAAACGCCGCAATATTGCTGACGCCATGCAAGATCGACGTAAAATACGTCCTCCTGCTTCATCTGTCGGCGCCACTCGTCCTTGACCGCCGCATACAGGGGCATTACCACGCGTACGTCGGCTTCACCCGTGCGTGCCAAAGCCGCCGGCAAAGAGCCCATGACATCGCCAAGTCCTCCCGTGGCCGCAAAGGGCATCGCCTCCGCGCCTACGTATAAGATTTTTTTCATGTTGTTTTCCTTTCCGGGGATGCGTCGGGGGAGAAACTTTTTGAAAAAAGTTTTCTCCCCCATACCCCCTCTTCAAAAACTTTCACCAACAAGGAATAGGTTTCCCCAATCGAGGGTGCACCAAATCGTGCGCCCTCTTTTGTAAGTGCGTCGGTGAAAGTTCGATCGTGCAGTACAGAGTCTGTTTTTGCCTCGCAATCTGATAGCTCACTGCCGTTCGCTCGCCCGTAATGATGCTTGTGCGTGAATCGGCAGAGGCATATAGTTTTCATTACAGCATTGCTTGCCAACGGCAAGCTAAACAAGTGGAGCGCTTGGGATGTGGGGCCCAAGTGCTTGCGGGAGCACCTTTCCGCCTGTGCGATAAACATTCCCATACAGTAAAATCTGTACCGCACAAACAGACTTTCACCGAAGCTGCACCCACGTAGGGAATGCTATGTTTGCTTATCCTTGGGGGGTAGCAAAACACTTGTCGGTGAAAGTTTTTGAAAGGGAGCTCGAGGGAAAAACTTTTTTCAAAAAGTTTTCCCTCGAACGCATCCCCTCTTAAACCATTACACCCTTACCGATGAAGAAGGGCATGGTATCGTAGCCGGAGAGGGTTCTGCCGTCCTTGATCACGACGTTTTTATCGGTGATGACGCAATTCAGGCTTGCGTTGGTGCCGACGTAAGTATCCTGAAGCAGGATACTGTTCTTAACCACAGTGCCCTTACCGACGTGGACGCCACGGAAGATGATCGAGTTTTCAACGGTTCCCTCGATGGTGCAGCCATCCGCGATCATGCTGTTTTTGACGTTTGCCGCGCTATCGTACTTGGTGGGCGCGGAGTTGCGGATCTTGGTAAAGACCTTGCGGTCGGGATTTGCGAACAAATCGCGGCGGATGTCGTCCTCAAGCAGCATCATAGAGGTGCTGAAGTAATTTTCAAGCGAGGATACGCATGCGCAGAAGCCATCGAAGCAGTATGCACGGATCAGCTTCTTTTTGAGCTGCTTTTTGAGAATATCCTGCGAGAAGCTCTTATAGGCGTGCGCGATGGAATCCGACACGATGCTCTGCAGATCGCTTCTGCTGATGACCATGAGGTTGGTGTTGACGTAGCACGAGCCCTTTTTGGGCATGGTGTACTCGATATCGGTCACGCGACCCTCGTCGGAAAGCGAGAGGATATCCACGCTCTTATCAAAGAGCGAATTTTTCACGTCCACCCTCTTTGCCACGAGCGTGATATACGCGCCCGAGCGGATGTGATCGTTTACAACGGCGGAAAGGTCAATATTCATGATCACGTCGCAGTCGCTGAGCACAATGTAGTCCGCGCCGCAACGGTTGATGAAGTTGACCGAGCCCATCAGCGCTTCCAGACGGTTTTCATACAGCTTGCCCGCCGCGCGGTTTTCGTACGCGGTCACGTAGGGGGGCAGGATCTTGATACCGCCCGAGCGGCGCGCCAGATCCCAGTCCTTGCCGTTGCCGATGTGATCCATCAGCGACTGATAATTGTAGTGGGTGATAACGCCCACGTTGGTGATTTCGGAGTTGACCATGTTGGAAAGCGCAAAGTCGATCAGACGGTAGCGGCAACCAAACGGAATGCTCGCCATGGTGCGTCTGCGCGTCATTTCGGGAATACTCTGGTCATGAATGTTGGAAAAAATCAATCCTGCTGCAGTCATTTCTTCGCCCTCCTTACATTTCCGAGATCATAGCGCCTGCGGGAACGGTCTTGCCATCCCCCACGCCAATGCCCGCACCGACCACGGCGATACCCTCAGCTGTCGCGCGGTCCTCACCGACGGTGCACTTTTTGCCGATGCTGACGTTTTCGTCAAGGATCGCGTATTTGACGGTAGCACCGTCCTCAACGCGCACGCCGTTCATCAGGACGCTATCCACAACCATGGCGCCCTTGCCGACGTAAACGCCTGCTCCCAGCACGCTGTTTTTGACCGTTCCGTAAATCTCACAGCCCGCGGTAACCGACGCGTTTTCGACCGTTGCGTCACGGCTGACGAACTGCGGCGGCTGCGCGGTGTGGCGCGAATAGATGCGCCAGGATTCCTCCGCGAGAGAGAGGATCGGATTGTCACCGAGCAGATCCATGTTGGCCTCCCACAAGGACTGGATCGTTCCAACGTCCTTCCAGTATCCCTCAAAGGAATACGCCATCATCTTCTCGCCCGCTCCAAGCATTGTGGGAATGATGTTCTTACCGAAGTCGTTAGAGGATTCGGGATCCTTGCTATCCGCCTCCAGATACTGCTGGAGCTTATCCTTGGTGAAAATATAGATACCCATCGACGCCTTGGTGCTGTCGGGGTTCTTGGGCTTTTCGGTAAACTTGTAGATTGAGCCGTCCTCGTTGGTGCTCATGATACCAAAGCGGCTTGCCTCCTCGATCGGCACGTCAAGCACCGCAATGGTGCAATCCGCGCCCGTTGCCTTGTGATAATCCAGCATCTTGGCGTAGTCCATCTTGTAGATGTGGTCGCCCGAGAGGATCAGCACGTACTTGGCGTCGTAGCGGTTGATGAACTCCATGTTCTGCCAGATGGCGTTTGCGGTTCCCTTGTACCAGTCGGCACCGCTCTGACCCTGATAGGGTGCCAGGATCTGCACACCGCCGTAGGTACGGTCAAGATCCCAGGGAAGGCCGTTGCCGATGTACTCGTTGAGAAGCAAGGGACGGTACTGCGTCAGCACGCCGACGGTATCAACGCCGGAGTTGATGCAGTTGGAAAGGGGAAAATCAATGATACGGTACTTACCACCGTAGGAAACAGAGGGCTTCGCGGTTTTTTGGGTCAATGCGTAAAGACGGCTACCCTGGCCGCCCGCCAACAGCATGGCTACACATTCTTTCTTTTTGAACATAGCGTGGTTTACCTCCTGTATATGAAATGATTTAATTGGATTGCGTTTGCTCGGGCACAAGGATCAGGGCACTTACGGGAGAAAGCGTCAGCTTCAACGCGTCCCCTTCGCCCGTCAATATGCCGCGCGCCTCGCCCGTGCCGCCAAAGCGTGCGTCATTGGTGTCAATGGCAACTCTGTAGCGTCCCGCGGGGAGCGCGACCTCCCTTGCCTCGTCCGTGGGATTGATCACGACCGTGACCGCCTGTCCGTCAAGCGCGCGGCGGCGCCAGACCGACACCTCGTCGGACGTGTCGACAGACTCGATGCAGTCCTCGTCGGCTTCCTCCCAAAGCGCGGGGGTTTCGAGATAAAAATGGTTCAATTCCGCTACAAACGCGCGGAACGCCGCGTGCATATCCTGATCAGTGAGCGACCAATCCATTTCGTCGCGCACGGATCTGAGCACGCCAAATTCACAGCCCATGACAAGCCGTTTTTTGCCCGGGAGCGTCATCATGCGCAACAGACGGACACGGAGCGCGTCCATACCCATCTCGCAAGAATTTGCGCTCCCCAAGGACGGCTCCTCTGTCACCGACAGCACGTCGGGGAAGCATTCCTCCAGCATGCGGTCAACCGCCTCCGCGTGTGCCGTTTTGGGAATGCGCAGGCCGTCGATGTGATAGACCTCGCACCAAAACGCCGCGCCGGAGAGCAGAAAGCTCTGTTCCTCGGGGGAGATTTCGTCGGGGAGATAGCTTGCAACCGACCAATCAAGGATCACGCCAAGCCCCGCCTCGTGCATGCGATCGACGAATTTCATAAATTCCTTGGGGGTTCCGAAATCCGCCACGGGCGCAAACGCTCCCGTTACGAGCCCATCCGACACGATCGGCTCGCAAATGCCCACGGGCTCAACGTGCGTGTACCCCATTTGCTTGGCGTAGACCGCCAGCTCGTCTGCCACCTCCCCATAGGAAAGGAAGGAGCCGTCCACGCGCCGCTTCCACGCGCCGAGGGAAAGGCGGTAGGAATTGATCGCGCGGTCGTCAACGTCGTCGCGCGAAAGCTCTCTCGCGCGGTAGTCGAGCCACGTGCCGTCACTCCACACAAAGCCATCAAGCCGTCTCCATTCGCTTGCCGTGTCGGGAGGCACCTGCATGCAAGCGGCATAGGGGTCAGCGATGAGTCTGTCGCTGTCGCCATACACCACGCGGTACTTGTACCACTGCCCCTCTTGGATCGCGTCGGCGGGCACCGACGCCTCCCAAACGCCGCCCTGCGTAATGCATTGCGCGGGGGTCGCCAAAGCGTCCCAGGAGTTGAAATCGCCGCAAACACTCACGCGAGCGGCACCGGGTAAAAAGACGCGGAATACAACGCTGTCACCGCATTGATGAGCGCCCAATATCGCGTGTGCACGGTGCGACTCTCCGCGGTGAAGCGCCTCCGCCGCGCCACGCACCCATTCTTCGTTGTTTTCCATACGTCCACCTCTTTCTACGTCAAAGCCTTGCCCGATAGGGGCAAAAATTTGCCGTTTCTGCGATTGAAAACAGCAAAAGCTACTTTACACCTATCATTATAACATATATTCCAAAAAAATCAATATAGCAAACCGCATTTTCGTCACTTTTAACAATTTTTGGTCATTTAGCACATAAGAGCCGACCAAAATAGGCATTTTTGCCGAAATAAAGAAAAAAGATCGGTCAAAAAGGCGCGCGGAACGGTTCTTTCGCAGTTTTTTGGCAAGGTCTTTTTTCACAAATATTTTCTGTTTTTTTGTGCATACAAAACAAAAATCAAAAAATCCGTTATTATTTTATCACAAAAATAAAACCTTGTCAATGTGCATATTCAATAAAGTTACAACTATTTTGACTATTTTTGTTCACATTCACCCGTCGATCGGTGGCAATTGATGCAAAAAGGGCACTTATTTTGCCGATTTCCACTCGGTGACCGCAAAATCAAAGCGCGCTCCCCTCACACGCACGGGTAGGCCCTTGGCAGAGAGAGACAGCGTGACCCCGTCGGAAAGCGCAAGCACGGTCCCCCCCCGATCCTTTTGCACGCTCCTTACCTCGGTCGAGGACGACGTAAGAGAGAGCAGCGGCCGTAACAGCCCCGCCAGCGTTTCGGTGTCCGCGACGTAGGAAAGCCCGTTCAAACGCATGCAGACCGCGCCCTCGCGCGTCAGCTCCACGCATACCCCCGCAAGAGATGCGGGCGCGCGGTAGCGTATGTAGGACGTGCCGACGGGGTCGCTTTTGATCTCCGCCACAAACGCCTGACCCTCCAGCTCCCCCTCGATCACCGCTTCGAATCCCGCCTCGCGGTAGGCAAAATAGGACGACCCTCCCCCACCGCACCCCGTGACGCAAAGCACGACGCCAAGCATGATGCATAGCAAAAATTGTCGAATCATGAATTCTCCCCCTTCTCTGCCAATTCCCCTCAGCGAAGGGCATAAACGCCCCTTTTGGCAATTTTACACGCTTATTATATGAATATTTTTTCTCTTTTATGTAAAATAGGGATTGCAATATTTGTCCGATCGTGGTATAATGTGGATAACACACTCGAAAGGGCCGCGCGTGCACGAGCAAGGCGGGGTTGTTGGGGACGGCACCCTCGGTGTCCCGCAGAATTTGTGAAGCAGCCAACCCTTCCGTCTCGCTTCGCTCGCCACCTCCCCTTGCACAGGGGAGGCTCGGGTGAGTGCGAACAAGGCGGCTACAAGGTAGAGGCGTGCATTGCACGCCCGCTTGTTCGCGCCACACATCCCATCAACGTGTCATCCTGAGCGAGCGGAGCGAGTCGAACTTTTGCAAAGCGAGGAACGAGCGGCGCAAAAGCGCGAGGCACTTGGCCGATGCGGGATCCATAAACGATGACCAATAGCTTGTCACAGGGATGTTACTTTCCATATGAAAAGCTATTGTAATTCCTTACGAGATCCCATCGGTGCTCCGCACCTCGGTTTTGCTCCATTCGTTCCTCATTTCGCAAAACTTCGACGTCGGGGCTCCGCGCCTTTGCTCAGGATGACACGTAGACAGTAGTATGGTGCGAACATGCGGGCGACCAATGGTCGCCCCTACGGTGATATTTCACATTCTGCCCCTGCCGATACGCGCACAAACATTCCCTCGTGCGAGCGAACGGCAGTGAGCTATCAGAGTGCGAGATAAAAACAGACTCTGTACTGCACGACGGACTTTCACCGCGCACAAACAAAAGAGGGTACACAATGTAGTGCACCCTCGATTGGGAAGCCTATCCCCACGTAGGTGAAAGTTTTAAGGGTCGTAGGGAAACTTTTTCAAAAGTTTCCCTACAAAAACGACCCCCCCACAAAAACCCAAAGGAGGTGGCGGTTATCAAGCAGCCGAATTACCGTTTATATTCTTCACTTGAAGCCGAGCGAGAGGGACTGAAGCGCGCGCGGATC
>JAZRFD010000059.1:0-6070 GCA_045661185.1 Eubacteriales bacterium
AGATGGGCAAGCTGTACGAGTAATTCTCAATAAAGGTTGAAAGACCTTGGGGGGGGAGAGCTTCTTGAAAGAAGCTCTCCCCCTCCAAACCTCCCCCTCTCAAGAACTTTCACGTAAGGGCACGCCCCGAAGCTTTACGGCTTAACACCGCAAAGCTTCGGGGCGTGTGCGCTTCTGCGAAGCGCATTTTATAGTTGAGGTGTACCATCTGTAAACAATCTGCCCCTGCCGATATGCGCACAAGCATCCCCTCGTGCGAGCGAGCGAGCGGCAGCGAGCTATAGGCGGGCGACGCAGAAACAGAGTCTGCACTGTACGACGGACTTTCACCATGCAGAGCATAAAAAAAGGAACCGCTTTGTTTGCAGTTCCAAATGAGGGTAAATAAATCATTTTTGGTGAAAGTTCTTGAAAGGGGTATGGGGAAAACTTCTTTCAAGAAGTTTTCCCCATGAAAAATCATTCCACCCCGTTCGCCCGCTTCAGCTTTCCGCACAGACGCGTAAAGAAAAACGCGAGAATAGCGCCACCGAGGACGGAGACGATTGCGATCAGGACATTACCGACCGTCACCCTGAAGGACGGAAGGATCATGATCGAGGTAGCAATGACCGTACCGATCACGCCGTGAAGCACGATCGAATAAAAGCGGTCCAACAGACGCTTCATGACCTGCGAGAGCAGAAGAAGCGTTGCCAGCATCGTAATGCCGATGGGGATGATCACCGACGTGGAAAGCGTTTTAATGCCCTCCATCATCGGTTCATATAGCCCCACAAACATGATGATATTGGACGAGCTGAGCCCGGGAACGATAAAGCTGAGCCCCCAGAGCACGCCGCAAACAAGGTAACCGACAAGATTCGGGCGCATCGAAAATCCAATGCCAAAGCGCAGCCAGATCAAAAGCGCCATCAAAAGGACAAAGCAGACGCCCATAGAAATATAAGCGCTCTTGCCCCTGCCCTTTTTGCCCGCGTCCGCAAAGAGCTCGGGCACGGTGCCAAGCACCAGACCCGCAAACACGCAGTACACGACCATTGCGTTCTGATCAATCAGCCAATCCGCAAGCCCTGCAAGACCGACGATACCGATCACGCCGCCGATTGCGACGAAGATCAGCATGAACCAATACTTTTTGATCGCCTTCAGGGGCGTTGACAGCACCTCAATGATCGGTTGGTAAAGCCCAAACGCCGCACACAAGGCACCACCCGAAAGCCCCGGCAAAATGGCTCCGAAGCCGACAAGCGCCCCTTGGACGATCCATAAAAAAATCTGATAAGCCTTTTTCATGCTCGATTACAGAGCCTTTACAAGCTCCTCGGTGTCCTTTGCGATCATCAATTCCTCGTTGGTAGGAATGACGAGCACGCGAACCTTGGAGTCGGGCGTGGAAATATCCACCTCTGCCGCACCGCGGATCGCCTTCCGGTTGAGCTCCTCGTCGATCCTAACGCCCATAAACTCGAGGTTCTTTGCAACACGTGCGCGATAATGGGGGTTGTTCTCACCGATACCGCCCGCGAAGGTGATAGCGTCAACGCCGCCCATTGCAGCCGCGTAGGAGCCGACGTACTTGGTCAACTGGTGAACGACCATGTTCTCAACGAGCTGTGCGCGCTTGTCGCCGCTCTTTGCGGCCTGCTCGATATCGCGGTTGTCGCTGGTTCTCTGCGTGATACCCAGCATACCGGACTTCTTGTTCATAACCGTGTCGATCTCGTCTGCCGTCAGGTTCTCCTTCTTCATCAGAAGCGGAACGATCGCAGGGTCGATAGAGCCGCAGCGCGTACCCATCATGATGCCCTCCAAAGGAGTTAGACCCATGGTGGTATCGTAGCACTTGCCGTCCTTAACGGCCGCAATGGAAGAACCGTTGCCAAGGTGGCAGGTAACGACCTTAAGACCCTCTGCGGAAGGATTGCCCAACAGAGCTGCCGCGCGCATGCTGACGTAGCGGTGGCTGGTACCGTGGAAGCCGTAGCGGCGGATGCGGTACTTTTCGTAGTACTCGTAAGGAAGCGCATACATATATGCGTAATCGGGCATGGTCTGGTGGAAGCCCGTATCAAAAACAGCTACCTGAGGCACGCCGGGCATGGTCTTTTCGCACGCGCGGATACCTGTGAGGTTGTGGGGGTTGTGCAAGGGGCCGAGCTCGCAGCATTCCTCAATCGCCGCGATAACCTTTTCGTCAATAACAACGGAACCCGAGAACTTCTCTCCGCCGTGCAGGACGCGGTGGCCGACTGCGGTGATCTCGGAAAGAGATGCGATCACGCCGTTTTCCTTGGACGTCAGCGTGTCAAGCACGAGCTGAACTGCCGCCGCGTGATCCTTCATGAAGATGTCGATCTTATAGTCGTCGCGACCGTCGACCTTCTGCTTGAAGTTGCCGCCCTCAATACCGATACGGTCAGCCTGTCCCTTTGCCAGAACCGCCTCGTTTTCCATGTCGATCAGCTGATACTTGATCGACGAGCTACCTGCGTTGATAACCAGAATTTTCATGTAATTTTTCCTCCTGTTGCTCCGCGCGGACGCGGATATAATAATGATCTGTCCGACAAGCGGACATTTTCCGTCATCCTATATTATAAATCAAAACCGTCCACAATGCAAGAGCAAAACGCAAAATTCTTCCGCCATTTCCCGTTTTTTTGGAAAAAGCGGTCACCACACGGGTGAATTATCTTTTATTTTCGCTCCAACCTATTTCAATTTCGCCATTTTTCAACGCGGGATATTGAAATCCCGCGCAAGAATTTGTATAATAAAATTAAGAACCCCGAAAGCGAGGAACACTATGAATACCACACTTCACAAGCCAACAGAAAACACGATCCGCTTTGGCACCGGCGGCTGGCGCGGCATCATTGGCGATGATTTTATCAAATCGAATATTTTGCGCGTGGCGCGCGGCGTTTGCCGCTTGGCGCAAGAGGAAAACAAGGCCGACAAGCCCATCGTAATCGGCTACGACCGCCGTTTCCTTTCCGAATCGGCATCCCGCTGGATCGCTGAGGCCATGGCGGCAATGAATTTCAAGGTCATTCTGATCGAGCGCAGCACCCCCACGCCGCTGATCATGTTCCTCGTGCAGGACGAAAAGCTGCACTACGGACTCGAGGTCACGGCAAGCCACAACCCCGCGTCCTACAACGGCATCAAGCTCATCGTTGAGGAGGGGCGCGACGCGCCCGTGGAGACCACGGCACGGCTTGAGCAGCTGATCGACGAGGAGTTCGACGCGCCGGTTCCCACCTGCTCCTTGGATGAGGCCGAGAAGCTGGGGCTTGTAAGCTATCTGCACGCGCCCTTCAACACCTTCATCGACCACATTCTCTCCAAGCTGAATCAGGATCTGATCAAGGAGCGCTCCCTGCGCATCCTGTTTGACCCCATGCACGGCTCGGGCACCTACCCCTTGATGGTCATTTTGCAGTCCTTGCGCTGCACGGTCGACCTTATCAACGACAACAAGGACGCTTATTTCGGCGGCGGCACGCCCGCCCCCACCGAAAGTCGCCTGACGGATCTGCGCAACCGCGTGGTAGACGGTGGCTACGACCTTGGTATCGCGTTTGACGGTGACGGTGACCGTTTGGGCGTGGTTGATCCGAGTGGCCAGTACATCGACGCAAACGAGATCCTCTGCTTGCTGTACTACTACCTCCGTGCCGAAAAGGGCTGGGAGGGCCCCGTGGTGCGCAATCTTGCTACCACGCACATGCTTGACAAGATCGCGGCATCCTTTGGCGAGACCTGCCACGAGGTGCCGATCGGCTTTAAGTACATTTCCGCAGGCATTGACGCCAACGACGCGATCCTCGGTGGCGAATCCTCGGGAGGACTCACCGTGCGCGGACACATCCACGGAAAGGATTCCATCTATGCCGCGTCGCTGTTCATCGAGATGGTCTGCGCAATGGGCGCGCCTGCCGCGATGATCGCGCGTCTTGAAGAACGCTTTGGCACGCACCGCATGGTGGAAGCCAACCTTGCCTTCCCCGCGGCTCGCAAGCCCGAAATTCAGCACACGCTGATGGTTGAAAAACGCCTGCCCGACTTCCCCGACGCCACCGTTGTGCGCGTCAACTATGAGGACGGCTGCAAGGTCTATTTCTCCGACGATTCCTTCGTCATCTGCCGCTTCTCGGGCACCGAGCCCCTCCTGCGCATCTTCGCAGAGGCCTCCACTGCCGACCGCGCGGCGCAGTACATCGAGCCTTTTAGAAAGATGTTGAATATTTGAGTTTTTTGCGAGAGAAACTTTTTGAAAAAAGTTTCTCTCGCGCTCTCTTCAAAAACTTTCACCTACGTGGATATTATTTTCCCAATCGAGGGTGCACGACATTGTGTACCCTCGTTTGTTTTGCGTGGAGCGTATGCGCATTTTCACGGTAGGGGCGACCATTGTGTCAAGAGTAACATTGTAAACAATTTGTGTAAGGACATGGTATACACATTTTGAATTACAGTAAATTGCTTTGGAAAGCCGAACGGAGCGTAGCGAAGAGAGGCTTTCCAAAGCGGCGCGCTTTCAAAGCCGCCAAATTTTACGGTGTAACAGCTTACCTGTATGTACGTCAAATTCTCCGATTGCAAAGTTTCTGTAACAAGCGATAAACGTATCTCCGTTTGGATTCGGTCTGAACTCAATATACTCGTTTGCCATAGTTTCACTCAAATAGATCTGCCAACGGTCGAATCTGACATACCCCCAATTGTTAACCTTGATCACGTGATATTTGCCGCTATATTCGTATTTGTCTACTTGATCACAATATGTCCTTTCACTTGGTACGTATATGTCCGAAGGACATTTCATTCCCAACGCTTCATGTGGTCTTTCGTTGTTGTAGCAGTCACGCCATTCATTAAAAACACGCTCTGCGTCGGAAATATCTTTAGGTGTATAATGCTTTAACAATTCTTGATTCATAGCCCTGTGAAAACGCTCTATCTTGCCTTGGGTTTGAGGGTGTTTTATGCGCCCGTGAATAGGCAAAACGTCGTGATTCATTAACCATTTTTCAAATTGTGTATATCCTTGACGAAATCCCGCAAACTGTGCTCCGTTGTCTGAAAGAACAGAATCGGGCATTCCGTATTCATAAAAAGCTTCTCTAAAGGTAGGCAATACAAGATTTGATGTGCTTTCAGAGGGTTTTATCCTAATAACAAATCTGCTATGGTCATCAAATATATCCAACGGAAAACAATAGTTTCCATCTTGCATCTTAAATTCGCCCTTAAAGTCTGTTTGCCACATTTCATTGCAACGTTCTTTTTCAAAACGAGTAAATGCTTTGTGTTTCAAGGATTCTTCTTTTGAGATACAACCGTAACGGTTTAGAATATTGTTCACCGTCTTTACACATGGCATCTCTACTCCCTTGTTTTCAAGGGATACCTTAATCTTTTTGGCGCCCCATCCGGGATGACCTGTACGGGTTTCAATAATTTGATTTTCTATTGCTTCCGAGGTCTTATTTGCAGTAATATTCGGACGTCGGCTTCGATCTGTCAGTACCTCGTCGTTCTCATATCTTTTCACCCATTTGTAGCCTGTTGCCCGAGTGATACCGAACTCTCGACATAGTGAACTGAAATTAGGACAGCTTTGCGCTGCTTCTACAAATTCTTTTCTTAATTCTTCCACAGTTTTATCCTTCCAAGGCATCTCTCTTTCTCCTTTGGATCTTTTTGATGCCTTTATTATACCATAAAACTGTATACTATGTCCTTGCACTACCTGTATACTATGTTACTACACTATACACATTGATCGTCCGAGGTTATAATGGAATTATAGCCGTATTGTGCGGCGGAAATGGCATCGCGACATTGGACAGTCGGGGACGCCTGTCCCTACAACCTTTAAAAGATCATAGCCGTGTTGTGCGGTGGTTATGGCGTTCCAATATAGGGTCGTCGGGGACGTCGACCCCTACAATTTTGAGAGATGATAGCCGTGTTGTGCGGTGAAAATGGCGTTGTAACATCGGGAGGAGCAAGCCCCTCCCCTACCTACCCAACCTCCTCTCTGTCCGTCATCCTGAGC
>JAZRFD010000060.1:0-9016 GCA_045661185.1 Eubacteriales bacterium
GCTCGCAGCAGGGAAATGCCGCGGTACCACCGTGGAATTTACCTTTACAAAAGGCGAGGACAAGGCATCCTTTCCCGTTTACGTCTTCAATCCGTACCGTTATCCCGAGGCACCCATGGTGCTGATGATCAACTTCAGCCCTTATGCTAAAAACATTCACAGCAAATATTTTCCCCTGGAGGAGTTAATGGATCGCGGCGTCGCCATGGCGCACGTTTACTATGAGGACATTACAAGCGACGATGGCGATTTTAACAACGGTATTGCACGGCTTCTGTCCGATCGAAACGACCCGCATGCGGCGGGAAAGATCGCGATCTGGTCGCATGCGCTCAGCGAGATCGCAACCTATTTGCTTGCAAACAACTATGCCACAACAGACAAGCTCTACGTGGCGGGGCATTCGCGCCTTGGCAAAACCGCACTTCTGACCGCCGCGCGCGACGAACGCTTTGCGGGCGCTTGCGCCAACAATTCAGGCTCCTGCGGTGCGGCAATCGCACGCGAGAAACGGGGAGAGACGTTCGATCACATTACGCGTGTGTTCCCGTTCTGGTTCTGCACGCATTTCCACTCTTATGCCAACCGCGAAAACGAGCTTCCGTTTGACCAGCACTATCTTGGCGCACTTGTAGCCCCCCGAAAGCTCTGTATCAACACGGCAGAGGAGGACACGTGGGCAGATACCGACGCGCAGTATCTCATGGCAGAGGCGGCAGACGTCGTTTATCGCAAAATGGGTGTCGCAGGTCTTGATATGTCCCACGGTATGCTCCCGCAGGGAGAGCGCACGTTGGACGGCAACATCGCATTCCTCAAGCGCGCAGGCACACACTATTTCAGCCGCGAGGATTGGAACTTCTTTATTGATTTTATTTTGAAATAATAGAACAGAAAAAGCAGACTACATCTAAAATGTGGTCTGCTTTTTCTGTAAAAAATCTTGACTTTGGCGAACGGGTGTGGTATAATAGGTTTGCCAAACAAACTAAATATACAGGCTAAGGGTATATTCTTTTTTAAAGGGATATTTATACCTTTTTTTGACAATACTCTTTTGTGCTGAATTTGACAAAATGCAAATTCCGTACACGAGAGAGTATAGTAATATACCCGATCTGTATTTAGTTTGTTTGGCGACGACCGGAATTTGCGTTTTTGTGCGCTGGCTTCGGTCAGCGCACTTTTTTTTGTAAAACCTATTGACTTTATTTAGCAGGTTTTTATTTTAGGGAGGACAATATGGAAGCTTTTTTGGGAACCGTTTTGACATTTGGACTTATAATCGGCGTAATATGGCTGGTTTATTCAGCAACGCAAGTAATTAAGAACGCACGTCTGAATTCGCACGTCAAAAAAGAAATTCGTTTACAGGAACAATATGATATGAAAGTTGCGGTGCTATACACAGCGACGAAAGACCTGAACACGGATTACATGCTTGGTCTTGATGATTATGCATTTGAAAAAATTCTTGATTGCAGTTCAATCAAGGAGATTGCAAAGTGCATGTCATATTATATGGATAAAGAACCAATTACACTTGATGTTTTTCGCAAGAATATAGCTTGTAGAAGTAAAGAAATTTTGCGAAGCAGTGGACTTTCACCCGAAGAACAGGAAGAAATTTTCGCAATGTTAGAAGTTGATCTTTATCTTACAAATGAAGAGACTCTGGAAGGGATAAAAACGGATTTCTCCAAAAACATTCCCGAAAGCTTTGGCTTTCTGCGTGGTAAAATCAACTACACTCTTGCAAGCTTAGGTTTGCTAAAAGCGTTAGCAGATGATATTGATAATGTAGTTTTGCAAAATCACATTGAAAACATTCGCAGAAAAAGGGGATTGATAGACTCGTAACCTTTTGTATGGGGAATATGCAAAATCAGAACTCAAGCGTGCGCCGAGCTTTCATCCGATGCTTATGTCAACGGTACGCGCACGCTTTGGCGTAATTGCCGCAGGCGGCAATTCGCAGAGCACGATTCGGCAGCTTCAGCAATAGAAAACAGGTAGGCAAACGCCTACCTGTTTTCTATTGGTGGAGATGAGGAGAATCGAACTCCTGTCCGAAAACCCATCCATACAACCTTCTTCGTGGACAGTCTGTTATTTAAAATTCCCGTTGATGGGCGCGAACAGACACGCTTCCATCTTCGGTAGCCCTTTTTTGCTTGATCGGCTCAAGTGCGAACCACCGATGCAAGTTCACCGCTGTGATGACGTTCAGTCCAAGGTCGCGGTACTCCTTGGAGGAACGGGTGACCCGCAGGTCACAGCACTGCCTGTTTTACGCCCAAAGGGCGTAAAACTTAGGCAGCCATAGCAACAGTATTGTTGTCGTTTATTTTTAAGTTTTAGGCAGTTTACGAGATTACCCGGCTCGCCACGCTTATCGTATTTCAAAGCCCCCGTCGAAACCATTGCACCCCCATATGCGGGTACTGTTATATTATATCCTATTTTTACGTGTTTGTCAACTGTTGTTTTTCGCAAAATCCGTCAAAAAATGAGCACCGCCGCCAAAACACGGACGATGCTCATTGTCTTATCTGTAACAGATTTCTCCCAGCCATTTAAATGTAGTGGAGCAGATCAGCTCCGCACGCACGTAGTCGCCAAGGTTGTTAACGACGTGCGCGGTTGCGTCCTCCTTGGAAAGGTTTTCGTCGTTTTCCATCAAGGTCTCCACAAAGGAATCAACCTGCGCATGATAATCCGCCTCGGTCCAAGTCAAGCTCTGATCCTTCAGGATCTGCGCACAGATCAAATAGTTTGTTGCAACGTACTGCGCCTGCGCCATACAGCGGTCCTTGTTATACCCAACGAGGTTGAGCGCCAGCTCGTAGTCAATTCCGTAATACATAACGTAGGAATGTGCCTGCTTGTAGGCCTGATCGACCGAGTACTGATAGAAATAAAGGTAGCTTTCCTCAGGGAGCTCCTTGTTGAGCACAAGCTCGTCAGTAATCATCGTCAGGGCAAGCTCACCCACCATGGCGCGCGCTTCTGCCTCAACCCATTCCTCGTAGGTGTCGTAAAGCATATACTGATAATTTTGGAACTGCTCCTCGCTCAAACGCACGTCATAAATGGTTTTGAGCGTCATTGTAAAGACCGCCTCAACGCCGTCCAAGCCATTGCCGTAGTTTTCGGGGAACGTGACCTTGACGTCAAAGGTATCGCCAACGTTGCGACCGATGATGCCTTCCGCAAAGCCGGGAATGTATCCGCTGTTGTAAAGAATACTGATTTCCGCATCATTAGCGGTGCCACCGGTAAAAGCAACGCCGTCGATCGTGCCGATGTAGTCGATGATAACGATGTCACCAAACTGTGCCGCGCGATCGGTGATCAAAGCGGGGGCCTCCAATTGAGCCACACCGTAGTATTCCTCAAAAATATTGACGCGTGTTTCGGCAATTGCGATCTCACGCAGCTCGTACGATGCGTAGTCGGGCATCGTAAAGAGACCTTCAAGGTCGATTTCGGAATATTTCGGGAAGCTGTAAACGGGGTGCGCTTCGGGCGCCTCGTATTGGCGAACGTAATCGGTGGTGTATTCCTGACCCGATTCGCTGACCGAGAAGAGCGTCATGCTATCCTCATCCCCATCCCAAACAAAATTGTATTCTGTTTCTTCAAGCGTCAGTACCAGAGAACCGTCCGTTTCATTGAACACGTAGGTTGCATCCTGCACGGCATAATACTCATAAAAGCCGGTTGTCAGGGAATAACACTTGGCCGCGGTGCTATTCTCAATAATCTCAAATGCAAAGCTTGCTTTATCCGAATGCCAGTAGCCGTAAACTTCATCGTCGGGTGTCGGTGGCGCTGGTTTTTTAGTTGTTTCGTCGGGCTCTTTGCCATCACACGCCACAAGGGAGAGCGAGAGGACGCAGAGCAAAAGCCATGCCACGAGGCTGAGCCATTTTTTCATAATATGTACCTCCAAAAAGAATCACTATTATTATAACCGAAAAAAGCCCATTTTTCAAGAGCACCGATATAAAGTTATTGATTCATTCATAAATAAGGTACACTTTAGTCGAATTTTGGTGGCAGATCACGAAATTTCGCATACAATATTAGCGAAGAGAGTATTCTCTGAAATATCATCAAAGGAGATTGAGGCTATGGCAGAAAACAGATATTGCGGTTCTCCCGCAAATGCCTCGCGCGAAACGGTGTGCATTGATACCAACCGTGTGTTGGATTCCTGCCGCGACCGTGACTGCTTTGAGAACGTTCGTGTGTATCTTTCGGACTTCGGAAACGAGGTTCTGGAGCGCACGGGCGCGATCCGGGCAAAATGTGCAAATATCGTATGGACGTATATCGGGGTTGATCCCATTCAGTTTAACCGCGGATTTTACAGCGTCAGCATCCGCTTTTACGTGAAGATCGTGTTTGAGGCGTGTGTGGGCGGCTGTGGGCGCGCGCAGGAGATCGAGGGCATCGCTGTCCTTGAAAAGCGCGTGATCCTCTATGGTGGCGAAAGCAACGTCAGCGTCTTTAAGGGCGGCTGCGCAGATGAATTTTGCGCATGTCCCGCACCTACGGGCTGCGAAAAGAACACCCCCACGGCGATCGTTGAGGTCGTTTCTCCCGTGATTCTCGGTACCAAGATCGTAGAGAAGGCATCCGAGTGCAACTGCTGCTGTTGTTGCAACGAGCGCGACCTTCCCGAGAGCGTGGTTGCGTCCTTCGACGGTCCCTTGAATTTCGACGACGGGGAATACGGAAAGGGCGGTAACGGCAGACGCTATCTGACCGTTTCACTCGGCATCTTCTCGGTCGTTCGCATCGTTCGCCCCGCGCAGTATCTTGTGCAGGCGGTGGAATACTGTATTCCCGAAAAGGAATGTGCGCCCGCGGAAGAGGACGATCCTTGCCGTATCTTCCGCACGATGCCGTTTCCCGTAAGCGAATTCGCGGCGGCTTGTCAGCCGACCCCCGTTTTATCCGAGCGTCCCGGACGCTGCGGCTGCGGCAGTTAAAATACAGAAAGGGGCACTTCGCAAGAAGTGTCCCTTCATTGTTATTCCTTCATAATATACTTGCAGTTGCCTTCGCCTCGAATGCACTCGGGCGTGATCTGCACCTCAAATACGTCGTCGCGCGAGGGAATTTCGTACATGATCGACGTCATAGTGCTTTCCAAAATGGAGCGCAGACCGCGCGCACCGGTTTTTCGCTCGATTGCCAATGCCGCAACCGCCTCCAACGCCTCCTTTGTAAAGGTCAGCTTAACGCCGTCCATTTCAAACAGCTTTTCGTATTGCTTTACAAGCGAGCTCTTCGGCTCGGTCAGGATACGAACCAACGCGTCCTTATCAAGGTCAGAAAGCGGAACGATTACGGGAATACGCCCAACCAGCTCGGGGATCAGACCAAACTTGACGATATCGTGGGGAACCACGTCGCGGAAAATGCCCATATCGGTCTTTTCCGCTTTTTTCTTGATCTCACCGCCAAATCCGATGATCGAGTTGCCCTTGCGACGCTCGATCACCTCCTCAAGCCCCTCAAACGCACCACCGCAGATGAACAGGATGTTCTGCGTGTTGATCTGGATAAACTCCTGATTGGGGTGCTTGCGGCCGCCCTGCGGGGGAACGTTGGAGACCGTGCCCTCAAGAATCTTGAGCAGCGCCTGCTGCACGCCCTCGCCCGAAACGTCGCGCGTAATGGATCGGTTTTCGCTTTTTCGTGCGATCTTGTCAATTTCGTCAATATAAATGATACCGCGCTCTGCAAGCTCAATATCATAGTCCGCCGCCTGGATCAGTCGTAGCAGGATGTTTTCTACATCCTCACCGACGTATCCCGCCTCGGTCAGCGTCGTTGCATCCGCGATCGCAAAGGGAACCTTGAGCGTTTTTGCGAGCGTTTGTGCCAAGTAGGTTTTACCGACACCGGTAGGACCGATCAGGAGCACGTTGCTCTTTTGCAGCTCGATTTCGTTTTCAACGGGTTCCTCGACAGGAGCATCGCCTTTTTTCTTGCCCTTGCGCGCGGGCTTTTTTGCCTGCATGTTCAAAATACGCTTATAGTGATTGTACACCGCCACAGAAAGCGCGATCTTTGCTTGGTCTTGCCCAATCACGTACTGGTCAAGTGATTCCTTGATCTGCATGGGGCGGGGAAGCTCGGAGAAGGAGAGCGTATCAAGCGCCTGCTCATCAATAGTCGTTTCGGAAAGCAGATCATTGCAAGCCTCCACACAAAAATCACAGATATAAACGCCCGTGGGTGAGGGGATCAGAAAGTTTGCCTGATGCTCGTTTCTTCCGCAGAAGGAGCAGTGGCGCAGCTTCTGATTGCCGCCGGAGTTTGAGTTGTTTGCCATGAATGAAAGTCAGTTCCTTTCTGGTGTATATCAGGGGCGCTTTGCCACGATCTTGTCGATCAGGCCGTATGCCAGCGCATCCTCTGCCGTCATGTAGTTGTCACGGTCGGTGTCACGCTCGATCACGTCGATCGGCTTGCCCGTGTTTTCGGCCAAAATCTGATTCAGCGTTGCCTTAACGCGCAGGATCTGCTTTGCCTGAATCTCGATATCGGTTGCCTGACCGCGCGCGCCGCCCAAGGGCTGGTGGATCATGATCTCGCTGTGGGGAAGTGCAAATCTTTTGCCCTTTGTACCCGAGGAAAGCAGGAACGCACCCATGCTTGCTGCCATACCGATGCAAATGGTCGACACGTCGCACTTGATGAATTGCATCGTGTCATAGATCGCCATGCCGGCTGTAACGGAGCCGCCGGGAGAGTTGATATAAAAAGAAATATCCTTGTCGGGATCCTGCGCTTCAAGGAAGAGCATTTGCGCAACTACCAGAGAAGCGGTGGTGTCGTTGACCTCATCGGAAAGAAAAACGATGCGGTCATTGAGCAAGCGGGAGAAAATGTCATAGGAGCGCTCGCCGCGTCCGGTCTGCTCAACAACCATGGGGACAAGGGCATCGCGTGCCATAGATTTGGGATCGAACATCTTTACATACCTCTTTTCTTGGGAAATGATGAACCGGAAATAGCGAAAAGCGACTTCCGGTTCAAAGAATTTGATTTCTTACTTAACGATGGCGTTCTCTTTTACAAGATCCATTGCCTTCTTGACCTTCATATCCTCTGCAATGGAATCCTCGGGGATCAGCTCGCGGACCTTATCCACTTCCATCTGATACTCCTCGGCGATTCTCTTGTACTCTGCAGTGATCTCGGTCTTGGTAACCTTGAGCTTTTCAAGCTTTGCGATCTTTTCAAGAGCCAGTCTGAGCTTCACCTGCTTTTCAGCCTGAGGTCTGAGCTGCTCGCGGAGCTGATCCAACGTCATGCCGGTGTACTGGAAGTAGGTCTTGAGATCCAGACCCTGCATGCGCAGGCGGTTGTCGTAGTCGCGAACGAAGTTCTCGGTCTCGGCAACGAACATAGCCTCGGGGATATCCGCCTTCAGCTTTTCGATCAGGGAGTCGAGCAGAGCGGTCTCGAACTGATTGTCAGCCTCGGTTTCATGTCGCTTAGCAATTTTTGCCTTGATATCGGCACGATATTCATCAACCGTATCAAATTCGGAAACTTCCTTTACGAACTCATCGTCCACCTCGGGAAGCTCGATGTGCTTGATCTTGAGGATCTGCGTCTTAAAGACTGCAGCCTTACCTGCAAGCTCTGCTGCGTGATACTCGGTGGGGAAGGTTACGTTTACGTCGAAATTCTCGCCGATCTTGTGACCAACGATTTCTTCCTCAAAGCCGGGGATAAAGTTGCCGGAGCCGAGCTTAAGGGGATAATCCTCACCCTTGCCGCCCTCGAAAGCAACGTCGTCAACGAAGCCCTCGTAGTTGATGTTGCAAACGTCGCCCATAGCGGCTGCAACGGAATTGTCGGTGATCTCGGTCTCACGGGAGTTGCGCTCGCGAACCATGCTGATCTCGCGCTCAATCTCCTCGTCGGTAACCTCTGCAACCTTCTTTTCAGCTTCAATGCCGAGGTAATCAGCGATCTTTACGTCGGGCTTAACGGTAACCTTTGCGGACATGACCAGACCGTTATCGTCAATCGAAACGATATCAAATTCGGGCTGACCGACCATGTTCAGCTTGGATTCCTTAAGCGCTTCGTCAAAAGCGGCGGGAAGCACCTCGTTTACAGCATCTTCATAGAAGAAGCCCTTGCCGTACATTTTTTCGATGACGGAGCGGGGAGCCTTACCCTTACGGAAGCCGGGAACGGCGATCTTGCCGACCTGCTTACGATACGCATTGGAAACCGCCTTGTCAAAGGTTTCTTTGTCAACCGAGAATTCCAACGTGTATACGTTTTTTTCGGTCTTTTCGGATTTGATCAAACTCATTTTTAGAAGTCCTCCAAATTCAAATGGTGATTTTTACATACGTTATATATTGTATAATTTTTTTTCGTATTTGTCAATAGCTTTTCAAAAAATAACGCCGAAATCTTTGATTTTAACGGTCTTTGAGCACAAGAGGAACGAAATCCAGATGATCAGCGGCACAAAGAATGAACTCGATGCCCTCAAAGCGGAACGCGCGGGGAGAGGAATAGGCGCCGTGAATATGCCCGAAGTAGCAGGAGCTGATTCCATATTCCTTCAACACGTCCACGATCTCTCTGCACACAAATCCGCTCCACACGGGGGGAAAGTGAAGAAAAACGAGGATAGGGAGCTCTTGCCCGTGTGCCTCTCTGAGCTTGACTGCCTCGTCCAGACTCATTTTCAAACGGATGACCTCGCGATTGACGATGCGCGCGTAATCGACGGTGCCGACCGTGTGCTGCTGTCCTTCCTCAACGAACCACCCACGCGTTCCGCACACGATCCGATCCTCGACGAGATAGGCGTTGTTGTAAAGCATTTTTATCGTGCGGATCTCACTTTTTTCAAAAAATGCGTTCATCTTGCTTGCGGTCGACCACCAAAAATCGTGATTTCCCTTGCCGATGAGCTTTTGCCCGTTCAAGGCATCAAGAAAGCGAAGATCGTCCAAGTCGG
>JAZRFD010000061.1:0-2592 GCA_045661185.1 Eubacteriales bacterium
CATGGCTACGATCCGACTTCGCCTGTTTCTATGATGCGCGAAACGATGACCTCGCCGCGCTCGCGCTTATTGTGTTCAAAATAAGATACCATCGGCTTGCTTATGCCGAGATAGGAAAGGAGCTTTAACGAGTTTCTTGTGTCCTCTGCGGCAATAAAATCTACCTCCGAAAGCACCTTTATTGCTCGTTCGGAGAGGTCTGCAAGGTTGCCGATGGGTGTGGCGACCAGATACAGCTTGCCCGCCTCCACGCGGTTTTTCTCTTTTTCGCCTTGCTCAAGTTTTTTTATGGAGCTCATGTTGTTTCCTTTCCGATGATAGTTGCATATCCTGCTTATGAACGTCTGAATTCTGGGGAGGTCAATATGGCAATCAAGGTATACGTCGATCAGGGGCACAACCCCGAGGCCCCCAATGCGGGAGCGGAGGGGAACGGACTGCGCGAGCAGGATATTACCTACCGTGTAGGGCTCGCTTTGGCCGATTTGCTTCGCGCCAACGGCAATTTTGAGGTGCGCCTTTCACGACCCACGCCCACGACCTCGCTTGGAACCACCAACACCACAAGCTTGCAAGCGCGTGTGAACGATGCCAACGCGTGGGGCGCGGATTATTTCATCAGCATCCATACCAACGCCGCCGAAAGCCCGAGCGTCAGCGGAACCGAGGCGTTTGCCTATTCGCGCCCGTCGTCGGCGTTCACGCTTGGTGAGGACATCATCGAGGGGATCTCGGATGCCACAGGGCTTCGCGATCGCGGTATGAAGGTGCGCCCGGGGCTCTATGTCCTGCGCAAGACCGCCATGCCGGCGGTGCTCGTGGAATTGGGCTTTATCTCCAACCCGGGAGACGCGGCGCTGATGAATGAGAATCCGGGGTTGTTCGCGCGCGGAATCTATAATGGGATGTTGGATTATTTTGACCTTTAAATGTTTGTCATCTTTTGTTTGAGAGACTCTTGACAGAGGATGGGATGTGGGGGAAGGAGAAAGCTTCTTGCAAGAAGTTTTTCCTTCCCCCACAAGCACGTTTCTTTATTGATCGTCGTCAAGCTTGAGGACCGCCATAAAGGCCTCGGGGGAAACCTGCACGGAGCCGAGCTGACGCATCTTCTTTTTACCTTCCTTCTGCTTTTCAAGCAGCTTCTTTTTGCGCGTAATGTCACCGCCATAGCACTTGGCAAGCACGTCCTTGCGCATCGCCTTGACCGTTTCGCGCGCGATGACCTTGGTACCGATCGCTGCCTGGATCGGTACCTCAAAGAGCTGGCGCGGAATGTTGTCCTTGAGCTTTTCCGCGATCTTGCGCGCACGCCCGTACGCTTTTTCCTCGTGTACGATGAAGGAAAGCGCGTCCACCTGCTCACCGTTGAGCAGAAAATCCAGCTTGACAAGCTTACTGGGCTCGTACCCGAGCAGCTCGTAGTCGAGTGACGCATATCCGCGCGAGCGGCTCTTGAGCGCGTCGAAGAAATCGTAAATGATCTCGTTGAGCGGCAGATTGTAATGCAGCTCCACGCGCGTGGTGTCGAGATATTTCATGTCGATAAAGATGCCGCGGCGGTTCTGGCAAAGCTCCATAAGCCCACCCACGTAGTCAACGGGGGTGATGATGTTCGCCTTGACCAGCGGCTCGTACGCCGTTTCGATCGTATCGGGGGTGGGGTAGTTGGTCGGGTTGTCAATGCGGATCATCTCGCCGCCCTTGAGCTTGATTTCATAAATAACGCTGGGAGCGGTGGTGATCAGGTCGAGATTGAACTCGCGCTCCAATCGTTCCTCAATGATCTCCATGTGGAGCAGGCCCAAAAATCCGCAGCGGAAGCCAAAGCCGAGCGCAATCGAGGTCTCGGGCTCAAACAGGAGCGCCGCATCGTTGAGCTGTAGCTTTTCGAGCGCCTCGCGCAGGTCTCCGTAGCGCGCACCGTCAGCGGGATAAATACCCGCATAAACCATCGGCTGAACGGCCTTAAAGCCGGGGAGCGGCTCGGGGGTGGGGGTTGAAACCAAGGTCACCGTGTCACCCACGCGTGTGTCGCTGATGCTCTTGATCGAGGCGGTGATATAACCGACCTCGCCTGCCGCCAGCTCCTCACACTTTTTGAGTCCAAACGGCTCCATCGTGCCAACGTCCACTACGTCAAACACGGCACCCGTGCTCATAAGTCGAATCTTGTCGCCCGCCTTGACGCGTCCGTCCACCACGCGGATGTTGACCACGACACCAAGGTAGCTGTCGTAATAGGAGTCGAAGATCAGCGCCTTGAGCGGTGCGTTTTCGTCACCCTCGGGTGAGGGAATATCGCGCACAACGGCTTCCAGAACGTCCTCAATATTCAAGCCCGTCTTGGCGGATACCGCCGGACAACCCTCGGCGGGAATACCGATGATATCCTCGATCTCGTTTCTGCAGCGGTCAATGTCGGCAGAGGGGAGGTCGATCTTGTTGATGACGGGAATGATTTCAAGGTTCGCGTCTACCGCAAGATAGGCATTTGCCAAGGTCTGCGCCTCAATGCCTTGCGTTGCGTCCACGACCAAAAGAGCCCCGTCGCAGGCGTTGAGCGAGCGCGATACCTCGTAGTTGAAGTCA
>JAZRFD010000062.1:0-7709 GCA_045661185.1 Eubacteriales bacterium
GAAAAGTCCGCACTTTCCTGCGGCTCGTCCCGCCGCAATCCATCAAAAATTGCATCGCCGTAGGGTGCGAAGCAGTTTTGGGAGAACAAACGGTTTGGAGAAACAAGGAAAAAAGGTGAAGCAATATAAGATATTGCGAGGCTTTTTGACGCAGGTTATACAGGCGTTTGCCTCCCAAAACCTTGTAAGTTCAACTCTTTGATGGGTAACCGTTGGTGCGGTGAGTGTTCTCGCGCGTTTCGCGGTTACGCACGCGCCTCCGCTTGCAGTCTTTTCTTGAATTTCCGCACCTCAAATGCGGTGCAGACAAAGTGCGCGGAAGCCGTGATCAACCAGGTTACGGGGTAGGAGATATAGAGAAGCAGGAGTGCTTGCATGGGTGTCAATATGGGGCGCAACCACGCAAATACCGTGTAGATCCACGCGATGCGGAGCGCGCAGGAGCCGATGAGGGACACGCAGGTGGGGAGAATGGATTTGCCCATTCCGCGCATCGCACCCGTACCCACCTCCATCAGTCCGCACAAAAAGTAGGTCAGCGCCATCACCGTGATGCGCACGGTGCCCGCCTCGATGACCGCGGGGTTGTCGGGCGCGAAGATCGTGAGCAGCTGAGGAGCAAAGATCCAAACGGTCGTTCCCACGGTCACGCCCACGAGGACGACGAGCAGAGCGGAATACAGAATGGATTTTTTAATGCGGTCGTGCTTACGCGCGCCTCTGTTTTGCGCCACAAAGGTCATCGCGGAGTGATAGAACGCGTTTTGCGAGGCGTAAACGTAGCCGTCCAGATTTTTGCCTGCTGCGTCTCCCGCCATTACGATGGGGCCAAAGGAATTGACCGTGGATTGGATCAGCACGTTTGCGATGGAAAAGAGCGAGCTTTGAATCCCCGTGGGAACACCGATGCGCAAAATGCGGCTCACCTTGTCGCGCTCCATGCGAAGCTTTTTGGGTTCAATCCGACAAGGCCCATCCATGCGCGTCATGTAAAGGATGATCAGCACGCAGGAGACCCATTGCGAAAGAGCGGTTGCCGCACCGACACCGACCGCGCCCCAATCGAGCACGAGAACGGCAAACAGGTTAAAGAGGACGTTGCAAACGCCCGCGACCGACAAAAAGACCATGGGGCGCAGCGTGTCGCCCTTGGAGCGCAGGATCGAGGCGCAGAAGTTGTAGAGCATACACGCGGGCATACCGCAAAAATACGCGCGCATGTAGGCGACGGATTCGGGAAGAACGGCAGGGTCGCTTCCCATCAGTGTCAGGAGCGGGGATGCTGTCAGCATGCCGAGGGCGGTCACGATCGCGCCCGCAATGAGAGAAAGCACGACGGAGGTATGTACGGTCGAGCGGACGTCGTTATCATGCCCCGCGCCGATGTCGTGCGCCACGCAAATGCCTGCTCCGGCGCCAAGACCCATGAAAAAGTTAATGAGAAGGGTGATGAGAGAGCCGCAAGAGCCGACTGCTGCCAAGGAATTGGCGCATTCCTCGGGCGTGTCGCCGCCCCAGCGCCCAACGACCACCATGTCGGCGGTGTTAAAGAGAAGCTGAAGGATCGAGGTGGCGATCATGGGGATCGCAAAAAGCAATATTTGTGGGATCAGCGGCCCTTCGGTCAGATTCTTTTGCTTTTTGATGGTTGTCATAGCGGAGCCTTTCTTAAACCATATCCTCGGGGTGGAATACCTCGTCGAATTTTTCGGGACTCAAAAAGCCCTGACGAATACAGGCTTCGCGCAGCGTAATATTCTCTGCGTGCGCAAGATGAGCGGTCTTTGCGGCATTTTCGTAGCCGATGTAAGGGCTCAATGCCGTAACAAGCATTAAGGACGCGTCCAGATTTTCTTGCATTTTTTGGCGGTTTGCGCGAATGCCGCTCACGCAATGCGCGTCAAAGGACGCGATGACCTCTCCGAGCAGTCGCACCGACTGCAAATAGCTGTAGATCTGCACGGGCATGAACACGTTGAGCTCAAAATTGCCCTGAGAGGCGCAAATGCCAACCGTTGTGTCGTTGCCCACCACGCGCGCCGCAACCATCGTCACCGCCTCGCACTGGGTGGGGTTGACCTTGCCGGGCATGATCGACGAGCCGGGCTCGTTTTCGGGAATGAAGATCTCGCCAAGGCCGTTTCGGGGGCCCGACGCGAGGAAGCGGATATCGTTTGCGATCTTCCAAAGATCCGCCGCCAGCGCCTTGAGGGCACCGTGAGAAAAGACGAGCTCATCCTTGGAGGTCAGTGCGTGGAATTTGTTTTCTGCCGTCAGGAAGGGGAGCCCCGTCATGTCGGAGAGCTCGCGCGCCACGCGCACGTCAAAGCCGCGGGGGGCGTTAAGGCCCGTGCCGACCGCCGTTCCGCCCAAGGCTAACTCATAAAGGCCCGAAAGCGACGCCTCAATCATTTGTCTGTCGCGCTCCAGGGACGCGCGCCAGCCCGAGATCTCCTGCGAAAAGCGGATGGGGGTCGCGTCCTGCAAATGCGTGCGACCGCATTTGATCACGTCGGCGTTCTCGCCTTCAAGGCGCAACAGCGTGGCGATCAGCCCGTCAAGTGCGGGGAGGAGGGTGTTTTTGACCGCCAACACGGCCGAGATATGCATCGCGGTGGGGAAGGTGTCGTTGGAGGACTGCGACATATTGACGTCGTCGTTGGGGTGGAGCAGCTTTTTGCCCGCGAGGTCGTTGCCGCGCGCGGCAATGACCTCATTGACGTTCATGTTGGACTGCGTTCCGGAGCCTGTTTGAAACACGACGAGCGGAAAATGCTCGGCAAGAGCCCCCGATGTCACCTCGTCGCACGCCGCGCAGATCGCGGCGCACTTTTCCTCTGTCATGCGAGAGGGAACGAGCGCACGGTTGGCGCGTGCGGCTGCTTTTTTGAGCAGCCCAAAGGCGGAAATGATTTCCGCGGGCATTTGCTCCTGCCCCATACCGATCTGAAAGTTCCGGCGGCTGCGCTCGGTCTGCGCGCCCCAGTAGCGGTCGGCGGGAACGTGAACCTCTCCCATTGAATCGTGTTCTATGCGATATTCCATAACAAGCACCTCGCTATAGTGTATAATAGTCTTATTATAGTTTATTATACAACTTTAGAAAGCATTTTGCAATGGATTTCAAGGTTTTTTCGAATATTTTTGCCCGCGGGGAGATAAAATTATCTTTTTACGAAAAATTGCTTGCAATCGGGGCAAAAATATGATATAATACCGATGCCGCAGACCGCGGAATTTATGCACCATTAGCCCAGCTGGATAGAGCACAAGCCTCCGACGCTTGGTGTCGACGGTTCGAATCCGCCATGGTGCGCCAACAGAAAAGGGAACGCGAAAGCGTTCCCTTTTCTGTTGGTGCACTTATGACGCTTGAGGGAATCGTCCGCAGTTTTTCCACGAAAAACTGCAGATGAGGCGCGATGACGGGTGACGCGTTAGCGTAGAGACAAAGAAGTCGCGCCGAAATTCGGTTCTGAATCCGCCATGGTGCGCCCCCAAAAGGGGGGCTGCCTCTAATGCTTTTTATCGCATTTGAGACAGCCCCTTTTGTTCGATTTTTAAGCCTTTGCCTGAAGTAGGTCGCGGATCTGCTTGAGCAGATCCTCGGTGGAGGGGTTGGCTTCCTTTTCAAGGCGAGCCTTTTCCTCGGCGGCAAGTCTTTCTTCTTCAGCCTTGCGTGCCTTTTCGTCAAAGTAAGCCTTTACTGCAGCCTTGTCGCGCAGCCTGATGCCCGCAGCCTTCATCGCCTTGCGGTCTTCCTTCGCGATCTTCTTGCCCTTGATGCTATCGGTCATTTCCTTGTGTTCTTCTCTGAATTTATTGATAACCTTCACGATGCAGAACAGGACAAACGCGATGATAAAGAAGTTGAGCACCGCATTGATGAATGCGCCCCAGTCGATGTAGATGGATTGCGTCAGATCGGGGATCTCCTTGTCCGTTTCGGGATCCTTCGTGCCTACGTAGGTCAGGAAGGTGTACAGCTCGGTAAGCGAATTCTTACCAAAGATCTCGGCCAGCAGCCAGTTGATCACGGGCTTGAGGATATTGTTGGAGAGCGCGTTGACGATCGCGGTAAAGGAACTACCGACGATGACACCAACGGCCATATCCACGACGTTGCCGCGAGTGATGAATTTTTTGAATTCCGCAAAAAACTTTTTCATGTCTTTCTCCTTTATTATTTTCGATCAAAGGATCGTTTTACGTAGACATTATACACTTTTTTGCGGGTTTTGTCAATAGGGTGCGAGCATTTAGGGCTTTTGTGCCGCCATCATATCGCGGATCTGGGTCAGGAGCTTTTCCACGGTCACAGCGTTTTCGGCTTCCAGACGCGCGCGATCCTCTGCGGCACGCTTTTCCTCTGCGGCGCGGCGCGCCTTTTCCACTTGGATAGGTTTATTATACTTTTTTCGCGCGGATTTGTCAATAGAGTGCGCAAACAAACCTCCTTGCTTGCACTCACCCTGTAGGTGCGAACAAGGCGGCTACAAGGTAGGGGCGTGCATTGCACGTCCGCCAAAAAAGGTTAGAACCAAACAAGCGGACGACCGATGGTCGCCCCTACAGAGTGCGAACAAGGCGGCTACAACGTAGGGGCGTGCATTGATCGCCCGTTATAAAACGTTAGAACCCAAGCGCGAAAACGCGCACACGTCCTGCGTTTTCTTTAAGTGCAGGACACAAAAATCTTGACACGTCTTTGATTTTGCGCTATAATGGGGGAAAGAAAAGGACGAGGTAAAACATGAAAAATATTATTCTGATCGGCATGCCATCCTGCGGCAAGAGCACCGTCGGGGTTCTTCTTGCAAAGCAGCTGGGCTACCGTTTTATGGATTCGGATCTGTTGATTCAGGAAAAAGAAGGAAAGCTTTTGCACGAGCTGATCGAGGAGCGCGGCACAGACGGATTCCTTGCACTGGAGGACGAGGTCAACGCCTCGATCGAGGTTGAGCGCGCTGTCATTGCCACGGGCGGCAGCGCGGTCTATGGACAGCGCGCGATGGAGCATTTGAAGAAAAACGGCTTGACGGTCTATCTCAAGATCCCGTTTGAGGAGCTCGCGGAGCGGCTTGGCGACTATACGCACCGCGGCGTGGTCATGCCTGCGGGCTACACTCTGCGTCGGATGTACGACGAGCGTGCGGCACTATACGAGCAATATGCCGACTGCACGGTGGACGAAAGCCTGTCGGCGGGACTTGGCGACACGGTCGCGCGAGTGCTGGCGCTTTGCAAAGAGATGGGCGTGGGAGGCTCGTAAAAAAACGGTTTCCGTCAATTCTACCAAAACCAAAAAGGAGAACGCGCGCAAAATCGTGCGTTCTCCTTCTTTTTTGAGGGCTTTTTTTGTGGTATAATATATAATTGGAATAAAATCAAAACTTAGGAACGGAGAAAAAGCAGTGATCAGAGAAGATTTGAGAAACGTGGCGATCATCGCGCACGTTGACCACGGAAAGACCACGCTGGTGGACGGCCTCTTAAAGCAGGGCGGCATTTACCGCGATAATCAGGAGACCGTTACGCGCGTGATGGACTCGGGTGACCTTGAAAAGGAGCGTGGCATCACGATCCTTGCAAAGAACACCGCCGTCCGCTATAAGGACGTTAAGATTAACATTATCGACACCCCCGGACACGCGGATTTCGGTGGCGAGGTCGAGCGTATTCTGAAAATGGTAAACGGCGTTATCCTTTTGGTCGATGCCGCAGAGGGCCCCATGCCCCAGACGCGCTTCGTTCTTCAAAAGGCGTTGGAATTGAACCACCGTGTGATCGTTTGCATCAACAAGATCGACAAGCCAGACGCGCGTCTTGGCGAGGTCGAGGACGAGATTCTGGAGCTTTTGATGGATCTGGGCGCGAACGACGAGCAGCTTGACAGCCCCATGCTTTATTGCTCGGGACGCTCGGGAACCGCCACCGAGGACCCCGATGTTCCCGGTGTGGATCTTGCGCCCTTGTTTGAAAAGATCGTTTCCTACATGCCCGCTCCCGAGGGAGACGAAACGGGGGATTTGCAGCTCCTCGTTTCCTCGATCGACTACAACGATTATGTGGGTCGTATCGGCATTGGACGCTTGGAGCGCGGTAACATTCGCGTAGGTCAGGAGGTTGCCGTTTGTAACTTCCACAACCCCGAAACCTTTAAAAAGACCAAGGTAGTGTCTCTTTATCAGATCGACGGCTTGGTGCGTACCCCCGTTGAAAACGCGACCGTGGGCGACATCGTTTGCTTCTCGGGCGCGGGAGATATCACCATCGGTGACACGCTTTGCGCGGTCAGCGACCCCACTCCTCTGGAGTTTGTGAAGGTCTCCGAGCCTACCATGGAAATGACCTTTATGGTCAACAACAGCCCCTTGGCGGGCAAGGAAGGCAAGTTCGTGACCTCGCGTCAATTGCGCGACAGACTGTATCGCGAATTGCTCAAGGACGTTTCCCTGCGCGTGTCCGACGGTGACAGCACCGACGAGTTCCGCGTGGCGGGACGCGGCGAAATGCACCTCTCGATCCTGCTGGAAACCATGCGTCGCGAGGGCTTTGAGCTGGCTTGCTCCAATCCCCGCGTGCTCTTTAAGGAGATCGATGGGCAGAAGTGCGAGCCGATGGAGCGCGTCACTCTTGACGTTCCGATGGACTACGTTGGCGTGGTCGTGGAGAAGCTCTCCCAGAGAAAGGGCGACCTTTTGACCATGAACCCCGTTGGCAGCCGCACCCGCATTGAGTATTCGATCCCCGCGCGGTGCCTCTTCGGCTACCGCTCCGAGTTCCTTACCGCCACGCACGGCGAGGGCGTTATCAACACCATCTTCGACGGCTACGCGCCTTACCGCGGTGAGATCGCTATGAAGTTCACGGGCTCTCTCATCGCGTCCGAGGCAGGCGAGACCACGCGTTACGGTCTTTACAACACGCAGGAGCGCGGACAGCTCTTCGTCGGCCCCCAGACGCAGGTCTACGAGGGCATGATCGTGGGCGAGAACCCGAAGAACGACGATATTGCCGTGAACCCCTGCAAGAAAAAGCAGCTGACCGCGATCCGCTCGGCGGGTGCTGACGAAAAGCTCCTGCTAACGCCCGCAAAGATCTTTACGCTCGAGGAAGCGATCGAGTATATCACCGACGATGACCTCATCGAGGTCACGCCCAAATCCATCCGTCTGCGTAAAAAGATCCTGAACACCGAATTGCGTATGAAGGAAATGATGCGCCGCCGCCGCGAGCTGGAAGCGCAGAAGAAGTAAGAGGTTTTGTGGGGGATTTTTTGTGGGGAAGAACCTTTTTGAAAAAAGGTTCTTCCCCACACCCCATCTCCAAAAACTTTCACCTACATGGATATAGATTTCCCAATCGAGGGTGCACAACATTGCGCGCCCTCGTTTGTTTTGCGTCGGTGAAAGTTCCGTGATGCAGTACAGATTTTACTGTATGGGAAAGTTTTGTACGCATACGGAAAGATGCTCCCGATAGCACTTGGGCCCCACATCCCAAGCGCTCCAAAAAAAGTAGTTTTGTGATGGTATTAGGCTCTCCCTCTGGGAGAGCTGGCGCCGCAAGGCGACTGAGAGGGCGTAGGGGACGGCGCCCTCTGTCCCGAAAGTTTGTAGCAATAACGTATCTACAACGCAGGCGCGATCATTGGTCGCCCTTACAATGAAAGTATTTGTTTCAAAAAACATCATTTTTTCTTATTT
>JAZRFD010000063.1:0-17280 GCA_045661185.1 Eubacteriales bacterium
GTCTAAAATTGTAAATTTATCTACATCATTATCGCGCAGTATATATGGTGTTATCCGCCACTGCAAAATCTACCACGCCATCCATAGAATAGGATGATTGTGTGGTTAGATATGAAATGGGCTCTAAAGATGGTGAAATAACGCCAAGCTTTGTTTATTTAATCTTCCTCACCTCGGTATAATACCGCTTATCCCTCGCGTGTCCCATGGAGAAGGTCTTGCGGGGGAGGACGCCCTCGCGTTCCACCGCGTCAAACAGCTCGCTTTTGCCCATGCAATCATAGAGGAATCCGCAGGCGTTGTCCCTTGCAACCACCGCCGCAACCTCGTCCTCGCCGTGTATGTAGTCGATCATGGCGCCCGTCTGTGTGGGCAGGTAGGCGTCAAGAAAGAGCTGCACCGTTCCCACCGCCAATGCGTGCGGGGGATTTTCCACCGTAATCTCACGCCGCGCGTTCTTTGTCACAAGCGTCACCGTTTGCGGCTTGTTGCCCGTGGGCTCCTTTTGCGATACGTATTGCAAAAACGCCTCCGAAAGCGCGTCCGTGTCCACGTTTTCCACCGTTCGATAAATCGGCTCAAAGGAGAGTGCCTCGCTGTGAATGTTGACAAGCTCGCACAGCGCGTATCGGTTGATCTCGGTTTTTCCAAGCTCGCGGCAGGCCTTTGCCGTGGCCAACGAGTGGTTTCCGTCGCCCACCGCCAGCGTCATGCCGCCGTGGCGCTCGCCAAGTGCTTCCACAAGCGCGCAGATGCGTGCGTTCATGTCACTCGGCACAAGGTATCCCGTAATATGTCCGCCGCCCAGCATCAGGTCAAAATCGTACACCCGTTGCATTTTGCCCTCGCGCGCGAGTGCCGAAAGCGGTTCAATGACCACTCTCTCGGCGTCGTCGAGTAGCATCAGCACGTGCGGTAGCTCCGTGGGCGCGTTTTTTCTCACCTCTACGCGCGGCGGAATGCGCTCCAGCACGGTTTTTTCGGTCGCACGGATGCGCGAGGTTGAGCCCTCGGTGTAATCGTATTGATCGAGGTCTACCGCGCCCACAAGCCCCGCGCGCATGCGCCCGTCGCTTTGCACGCGCTCCACGTAGATAAGGGCGTTGGGGTACTCCGCGTACACGCCGCGGTCAAGATAATCCTGCATCGCGCCGTTGATCGCCTCGGTCACCGCCGCCGCGTCACTCTTGCCGAGATAGACCTCGGGGTAGATCATATGTCGCGTGGACGGCAGGTCGTGCGTCAGGCGGTTGACGTCCTCCCAATAGTCCTCGTTGGACGTGAACTGGTCGCAGGCAATGACCGACCAGCTTTCAAAATTGCCGCGCGGCAGGAGAATATCCGCGGGCGCAAAGATCGTGTTTTTCATAGCGTTCCTCCGTTTTGTCTGTTTACTTATATTATACAAGACTTTTCCCCCTTTTGCAAGGGGGAATTTTTTGTTTTGCTCATATTCACGGTTGCGAGAGGTGGAGATTTGTGGTATAATTGTCATAGAACGGATGCATACTCTTGACAAATCTTTCAAATACTGATATAATATAATTCGTCAAGACGAGCAATATTTATTCGCTTTGGCGAACGATATGAAAAGACGCAAAGGGGGGCGCGATATGGAATATCTGAACATCGAAGAGGTCGCGAAAAAGTGGGGGCTGGGGGTGCGTCGCGTGCAGCTGCTTTGTGCCGCGGGAAAGATCGAGGGCGCTTTGCGCTTTGGGCGTGACTGGATGATCCCGAAGGACGCGAGCAAGCCGATCGACGGCAGAACCCGCGCGGGCAGAACGAGGCAAAGCGAAAACATGCCGCTTCCGCGCAAGACGCCCTTTTTGTATATGAGCGATCTGTACCACACCCCGGGGGAGGCGGATTCCGTTGGCGAAAGCCTTTCCTATAACCACGAGGCGCAGGTGCTGTTTGAGGCCGAGGTTGCGTACTCGCGCGGACAGATCGACCGTGTGTACGACTGTGCCAACTATCTGCTTGGCAGGCACTCGGGATTTTACGCGGTCCTCTCCGCGGGAATGCTGCTTGCCATGTGCGCGATCTGGAAGGGGGATATTGAAATGTGGCGGCGTGCCAAGATCCACATTGCCGAGGCCCCCGCCAAAAGCGATTATGACCGCGACGCGATGCAGCTTGCCATCAGCGCGGTTGATATTATGCTATATAACGTAGAAAGCTTTCCCGAGTGGTTTAAAATAGGCTGCTTTGAGCCCTTGCACAAGGATGCTTTTCCTGCCGCAAAGGTCTATTATGCCAAGTATTTATACGCAAACGGCTACGGCGTTGCTACGGGAGCGATGAAATTAGAGGGCGTGCAGGGGCTATCGCTGATGTCAATGCTGCCAAATACCATCGAGCCCTTGATCTGCTGGGCAAACGCCAATCGCACGGTGATGTCCGAGATCTATCTGCGCTTGACCTGCGCCGCCGTTTACCACAACAGCGGGCGGGACGATCAGGCGATTCGCCACATTGACAGAGCCATCTCTCTCGCGCTTCCCGATCGGCTTTACGGCACGCTTGCCGAGTATTGCCGCGCGCTGGACACGCTGATGGAAAAGCGGCTTTCCGCGGTCGATGCGGACGCGTGGCGCGAGGTGGAAACGCTCTATCGCGTCTATAACGAGGGCTGGTCGCGCCTGGAGGGGAGCATTCGCGGGCGCAAGATCATCACCACGCTCTCGCAAAAGGAGCGCGAGGTGGCAAAGCTTGCCGCCTTTGGAATGACCAATCGGGAGATCGCGGATAAGCTTTATTTGTCTCTCCCCATCGTCAAGCAGGCGATCCGCATCGTCATGGAAAAATCCGGCATGGCGAGAGCCGATTTCGCGGCAATTCTGTAGTCCGTCTCGCTCGTTTTGCACCGTTTGATATATCCTTTTGGGGCGAAAAAGATATACGGAAGCCCCGAAAAAACGAATAGTCGGAAAGCAAAAACGAACATATATTCTACATTAAGAACCTTACGGAGGAAACACACATGAAAAAAAGAGCTTTGAGCATAATGATCGTAGCGGTCATGATTTTGACCCTGATCCCCGCCGTGGCGCTGATTCCGGCGGCGGACGGCCCCCCCCACAGTAGAGGTGCTTTGGGGAACGGATGAACACACGCTGATCGAGAGCGGCACGTTTATGTCTGCCATGGCGGCGGTGAAGGCGGAAGGCAGCACGGTTGGTTATATTCAGCTGCAGACGGACGTGATCGTGCCGCGCCTTGTGGATATTTATAGCGGCACGCTTACCCTTGATCTGAACGGAAAGAATGTGAAAAGTGATGATTCTTTGCTGCGCCTCTTTGGGGATGCTTCGGTTACGTTACGATCACGGACACGTCGGCAAATGCGGAGGGTACGATAGAGTCTTTGGCGGGGTATATATTCCTTACGTATAATGCTTCTACTTTAACCGTTGCGGGCGGAACCTTGATCGCGCCGAGCTTGATTTTGACAGGGGAAACCTCTCGGTTGTTCATCACGGGCGGACACCTCAAGGCTACCACGGGAACCTGCTTTTTTACAGGCGGCACCAGCGCCACCGTGACAGGCGGTACGTTTGAAACTCCTATGACCACCGTGCAGTTGGACCGCGGGACATTGGATCTGTCGAACTATCCCGATCCCCTCGGTTTGACACTGTTTACGTGGACGGGTGGAGATGTTTCCCTGACGGACGTTCTGCTTCCCGACGGTTACAGCTGGTATACGCGAAGCGGCGAGCTTGTGGACACGGCTTTGTTGAACGGAGAATTCTACGTGGTGAAAATGCCCGGGCACGTGTGTGATGACTCCACCGGGGACGGCTATTGCGACGGTTGCGGTGAGAGCCTTGAGTGTCTGCATGATTTTGACGTTGTCGAGCCCAACGGAAACGGCACGCACGAGGGCATTTGCCTGTATTGCGGGGATCTTATTACCGAGGATTGCTATCGGTCGGGCGTGGCATATGAGAATAAAGAGGAGCATTTTGCAACCTGCTTCTGCGGATATGATTTTCCGCCGGAGCCGCACTGCTATGAGGAACAAAACATAGCATCGACCGCGGCGCACGGTCACGAGATTTCTTGCGACGAGTGTGGCGTCGTTCTGCTTGAGGAACACACGGACGCGAATGCGGACGACCGATGCGACGTGTGCGACGAGCATACCTCTAATCAATATAAGGTGTATATCGGGCCGTTTTCGCTGACGGAAGGGCAGTATCTTGACATGGGCGGCGCCGTTACGACCGAAAAGCCCGAGTCCGGCTACGCGTATTATTCAAGCGGTGTGCTGGAGCTGAACAACTTTACCTTCACCGGCAACGCCCCCAGCAGGGCTTGCTATACGGACTCTTCATGGGAGTTTTCCACGGTTTATCTGCCGCTTGGCGGAACAGTTCTGTTGCGCGGTGAAAACACCCTGACCTCTCCCGTGCCCGTGGATGGGGCTTATGATTGCGGCATTTACACGGGTGGCGCGCTGACCATTCAGGGCGATGGAACGCTGACGGTCACGGCGGGGCAGAACGGCATTTGCGTCGAGCGCGGTGATTTCACGCTCGGCGGCACCGTCACGCTGAGTGTGGCGGCATACGACGCGATTTATCTGCGCGACGGCGATGCCACGGTTTTGGAGGGTATCACGTTGAATATCTCCGCTGAGGACGATGGCATTTACGTAGTCGACGGTGATATGACGATTGAGGGCGGCACCCTGACGCTTGGAAAAGCGCCCGTCTATGACGAGCTTGGCGAGCTGCTTGAGAACGAGCAGCTCGGTGACGATGCGATTGATCTGGCAGACGGTGATCTTATTATCAATGGCGGCACGATCTATATCAATTCCGATGATCACAGCTTTGACATCGACGGAAGCGTAACGGTCACGGGTGGCACACTCACGCTTCTTTCGGGCGACGACGGTATCAATGCAGACGGCGAAGTTCTCATCAGTGGGGGCAAAATTACGGTGAATGCCGCAGACTATGCCATTGACGGCGGCGAGAGCGGCACCGTTACGGTCACGGGCGGTGAAATCGACGTTATCGCTAGGTGTGGACTGTATTCCAACGTCCTCGTTCGAATCTCGGGGGGCAAGATCACCGCTGAGACGCTTGAGTTCGGTGTGAGTGCATACGAGGTGATGATCACGGGAGGTTCCTTTGATATCGAGGCGGGATATGAGCCGATCGGCGCCTACGCCGCAGAGATTTTGGGCGGCAGCTTCAATTTCGATCCGCTCTCCTACGCTCCGCGCGATACCGAGATTGTCTATGATGCGGAAAATGAGATCTGGACGGTTGAAAAAACCATTTCCATGATGGAGGCAGAGGGCCGCATCAACGAGCTGGAAACGGCTCTGAAGGATGTTACCGCGCTGAACGCAACAGTCAAGAGCCTTGAAAAGAAAAACAGATCTTTGCAAACACTTGTCATCGTTACCTGCATCCTGTCCGCTGTGGCGGTATGCGGCTGCGCCGCGGTTGGTGCTTTGACCTTCCTCGGTAAAAAGAAAGTCAAGTAAATAACAAAAGCCGATGAGGAATCGAAAGAAACCTCATCGGCTTGATTTATATCCCGTAAGTCCCCGTCAAAGGGTCCTTAAAAATGGCAATTTCGGGGGTGAAAAACGTAAAAACAACAAAGAGGACCGCAATGACGCAAAGTACCGCGACGGCCAATTTGGGCGCGCGACAGCGCAGACGCTCGCGCTTGAAAAGGCGCGTTTCATAAGCGTATGCGATCGCGGCGGAAATGAAGAAAATGGCAATGTTGATCCAATCGGGCGAGCGGCCGACCACACCGTTATAGGTGTAAAACAGAACGGGGATCAGGGCCAGCCCCAAAAGGATCCCACGCAGCTTGACGCACCAAAAATCCGCGCGGTCGCGGAAGAAAAGGCCCTGCACCGCGGCATAGATCGCCATCGGCCAAAAGAGCAGCTTCATGTGCTCCCACGTCGATTCGTTCACGCCCGAAAGGGGCGCGATCCACGCGGTCTTCTCGAGCCAATCGTATAAAAAATGCAAAATCGTGCCGCCAAAAGAGGTCAGCGCAAAGCCCCAGAGCTGCCACAGTCCAATTGATCGTTTCATCGTTTACCTCCTTGCACCTATTTGCAATCAACCTATGCGTGCCGCACGCAAAATATGCGCGCGGCGTTAGAGGCGAAGATCGTCAGATATTTTTTGGGGGAGCGGTTCATGAGTAACCCAAAAATTTGCCATATGATCCCGCAAAGATAGTGCTCGTATGCCCCAAAGGTGTTGCCGTTTTCAAAGTCCTCCGCGTCTGCTCGGTAGGTTGCCTTTTCCTGCGGCCGCATCACGAACATTTCATTCTTTTTGTTACTCATAATCTTTTTCTGCCTCACAAAAAAGGGCTGTCTCAAATGCTTTTTATCGCATTTGAGACAGCCCTTTTGTCGTTTGGGGTCGTCCGCGCGAGGGGGGAAAAACAAGAATTTATATTGCAATAAAAGCATTGGAATATCAATATAATTTATTGAAAAAAATAATAACTATATGCTATAATGAATATATCAATTGATACGGAGGGAATCTATGGTTATCAGTTATAAAAAATGTGGAAGCTTCTGATTGATAGGTTCTTTATGATTACATTATCATATAAACCGAAAACCGCCAGAATGCATAAAATTTTGTCGCTTGACAAAAGCCACCCGACCATAACGGCTCAGCCGGACGCGCTTTTGATGGAGCTTTCCGCTTTTGCGGAGGAAAACAACTTTCTCTATCCGCTCAATACGGGTGAAAATGACGCTTACATCGTGAATATCGACACGCGACCGAAGGTGGTATGGTCGGCGCGAGCTGGCTTTTTTTGAATCCCTGACGGGGTAAAAAAGTTCCGCCACGTTTTGAGGCGGAACTTCTCTCATTATCGGAAAATCTCATTTTTATGATTTGCAGATGCTTTTTAAGGCAAGTCGCTTGCAAGACCCGTTGTTCGCGTGTTTGTATGATCGTTTTTCAAACGCCGTGCTTCAAGCAAGACGTATGAGAATTTGACCGCTGTGGTATACGCTCTGTTTGTATCGGCAATTCAAGAAATATTCGCTGATTTGGTATTGTAACGGTATCAAAGTCTAACGCAAGGAGAGTGTTTTATGAAAAGGATTTTAGAACCAAAGAAAATGCAGGAATTTGAATTCTATTTGAGAAACGAGGAGAGGAGCGCGGCAACGATTGAAAAATATATGCGGGACATAAGGTTCTTTGCCGCATTTATTCGTGACGAGGAAATTGACAAGCAGAAGATGCTTGACTACAAAGGTAAGCTTGGCGAGGAATATGCCGCGTCGAGCGCCAATTCTATGATAGCTGCAATGAATTGTTTTCTCCGATTCTGCGGTTGGCACGCTCTGTGTGTAAAACAGTTCAAAATGCAAAGACAAGCTTACTGCTCGGAGGAAAAGGAACTGACCCGCGCGGAGTATATTCGTCTGCTTGAGGCGGCACGTACCAAGCGGAATGAACGGCTCAATCTGATTATCCAGACGATCTGCGGGACGGGCATCCGTGTCAGTGAGCTGCAATTCGTTACCGTTGAAGCGGCGCGTCGAGGAGAGGTGACCGTTCACTGCAAGGGCAAGAACCGCAGGATCTTTCTTGTCCCCGCGTTAAGAAAAAAGCTGCTCCGCTACGCCGAGGGGCAAGGAATCGGCGCGGGAACCGTATTCGTTACGAGGAGCGGAAAGCCTGTGAGCAGAAACTTTATATGGAAAGAAATGAAGGCCCTGTGCGAATTGGCGAACGTATCGCCGTGCAAGGTGTTTCCGCACAATCTGCGCCATCTGTTCGCGCGCACCTTTTACGGGCTTGAAAAGGATATTGCCAAGCTTGCGGACATCCTTGGGCACGCCAGCATCAACACGACCCGCATTTATATTGTTACAACAGGCGTTGAACACAAGCGCAAGATGGAAAGCATGAAGCTCATTATATAAAGAAAAAAGGCGTTCACACGCCAAAGTCGAAAGCAACATAACAAGAGTTATGTGATTCAAAGCGGGAATTGATCCAAAATGCTTTCGCAAAAAGTATAAAAACGCGCAACAAAAAAGCCTTTCGCCAACTCTTTTTTTGAGAAAAATGCGCGAAAGGTGTTTTCGCTACGCGTTTTTTTGTGCAATTTTAATAAAATTTGTTATGTAGATGCAAATTTGGGCGATCCCCTTGATTTTGAGCTCTTTTTGTGGTATAATTCCTCGTGTATTCGTATAAATGAAAGGTATCAATTATCACATAACTCTTGTTATGTTGCTATATGGCATGAGCGGTTAGCTGTTCCTTTTGGCGTCCCGTTTTCAGTAAATGTTGCACGGGGCGTTTTTTTGCCGAAAGGTTGTAGCATTCACTTATGCCGCTAAACCGATTGTGTTTTCGGATTAAAAAAACGGAGGGCGCTGAAATGAAACGCGAGGCAGAGGTTCGAGAGCTGCTTGTATCCAACGCGATACATTTGATTGCCGAGGGCGGTTTTGAAAAAGCGACAACGAAGGAACTGACAACCTGCGGTGGGCATTTGCCCGATCTCAAAATGAATGAAGTCTACATCTACCGTCTTTTTGGAAGCAAGGAGAGGCTGTATGAGGCGGCATTCTTGCAATTGGACACCGAGCTGGTCCATTCCTTTCAAAACGGAGTGAGGGCACTCGGCGGATTTGAGCAGGATACGAAAGAAAGGCTACATGTGTTTTTCTTGAAATCCTGGCATTTCGTTTTGGGAAATGAAGAAAAATGCCGCTGTTACATCAGATATTATTATTCGATTTATTTCAAAGGCAATTCTCTTAAGACGCATGAGCAGCTTTTTAAGGGCATTATAGCCGAGATGGAACCGCTGTTTAAGGAAGAGGCGGACGTTACGTCGATTTTGCACAGCGTTTTCACCGCGCTGTTCGATTTCGCGATCCGCGTGTATAACGGCGGGCTTGAGGATAACGACGTCAATCGACCGCACATCTTTAACGTGCTTTATTGTATGATGGCGACTTATCTGAAGGATTCGGAAAAAGCCTCGTGAACACGTAGGAGCTTGAATTGAAAAAACAGAAGGAAAACAAAAAGACAACAAATCAAACGGAACACGAAGCGGTGTACGTTGCGACAAGCATCAACGCCTGTGTGATTTGCGGCAGAGAGATACCGGAGGGTATGTTCGTCTGCATGGAGTGCGAAATCGGCAAGTCCCAAAAGAAATGTACGATATGCGGCAGACCGATAGCAGAGAGTGAAGCCGTTTGCTCAAATTGCGAAGAGATGATATTCCGTGTCAAATTTAAGGATTAAGATCCGGATGCTTTTACGATTTTAGGAGAGGAGGACAACAATGCCAAAAAACAAACTGATGCGAGTAATTCTGGTTGCCGGAAGCGTATTGATCATCATCGGCGCTTCATTGATGGGCTGGATGCTGTCCACCGAGGACAAACGAAACATAATCGAGGTTAAGCTGGAGGACGGCAAAACGGAGGCGTTGGAGTTCAAGAATCTCACGCTTGTGCCGGGAGAGGAATGCGAGTACGTCGTCAAGCTTAAAAAATCAGGTGTCAGCAAATATGATCTGAGTCTGGATTTCGTTGAAATTGAAGAAAAAACACTCAAGAATTATGCGCGCGTAAAAATTATCGCAAACGGTGAGGTAATATGTGACGAGTTGCTCGCGACCGCTTTTGAAGGCGAAAAAATCGTTTTGCCAGTTGACTTTAATAAGGGGAAGAATACCGAGCTGAGGATTGTGTACTATCTTCCCGTTGATACAGGGAATGAAGCGAAAAACGCAGAGGCGATTTTCGAATTGCTTTTGACGGCAAGCAGTGAGTGAGGTAAGGTATGGATAAAGCAAAGGTTAAAAAAATAGGTGGCGTCGTATTGAACGTGCTGCTGTACGTATTCCTTGCGTTGTGCATTTTGTTGGTGTTGATTACCGTATTGTCCAAAAAGGATTCGGATGGCGCTGCCAAGGTGTTCGGTTATCAGATACGCGTGGTTACCTCCGACTCAATGGCGGAGTGTGAATATACCGACGTATCCAAATACAAGATCAAGGATATTCCGATCCGCTCCATGGTGTTTGTAAAGACCGTGCCCGAGGACCCCGATAAGGCGGATGAATTTTACCGCAGCCTGAAGGCTGGCGACGTGCTTACCTTCCGCTACGTTTACACAACGCAGGTAACGATCACCCACCGTATCATCTCCATTCGGGAAAAGGACACGGGGGGCTACATCATTGAGCTTGCGGGAGACAATAAAAACTCCGAGGACGGGCAGATGACGCAGGTGATCGACACGTCAATTCCCAACAATACCAATTACGTGATCGGTAAGGTTACGGGTCAATCCTATCTGCTCGGGGTGATCATGACCTTCTTAAAGCAGCCGATCGGTATCATTTTGGTTGTTATATTGCCGTGTTTTGCTGTGATCCTGCTTGAGATTTTGAAGATCGTAAGGGTATTCGGCGCAGATAAAAAGAAACGTGAGCAAGAGGAAAAAGAACAGAAGGAAAACGAGCTTGAGGAGCTTCGCCGCAGATTGGCAGAGCTGGAGCAAGGAAAGGATGAACGGGAGACCGTTCGGGAGAATGCGTCCGAAGGAAAGGAGAGTGGCGAATGAATCCGTATGTAGTCATTTTCTGTATCGTTGCAACGATATTTGCAATCGCTACGTTGATTTACGTCGTGGGAAGCATTATCAAACAGTTAAAGAAGAAAAAAGTGCGTAAGCCGCGCGTTGTTCACACAGAGGAAGCGTCGTCTCCCCCCTCTTGCGGCTGGTTGCTTTTGGGATGCGCTCTTGGAGCCGCCTCGGGTGCCGTAACGGCATGCGTTGTTGCAAGGTGCGGTAAGACTGCACGTCGGATTTCTAAAAAACAGGTTGAGAGAATATGAGTGTTATCATTGTTGTGTTTATGATTGTTGCAACAGTCTTTGCACTGGCAACTCTCGGATACGTTGTCATTGACGTCATTCTTGAGCGGCGTCATAAGAAAGAGCCCGAGGAAGAAAAGAGGGAAGAGCCTGTTATTGTGTCTCCCGTTGTTGTGAGTGTCGCGCCGAGCGAGATCATGCCCGCGCCTGTAGAGCATATTGATGCCGCAGAGGCGGATGCGATGATTTCCGACTCGTTGGCGATGGAAACGGCAAACTACGAGCGCGGCGCGGGACACGGACGGCAAGGCATTATCAACATAGGCTTCCTTGACCAATGCTTTGAGGCAAACGCCGTCATCACCCTCGCCCTTCTCAAGGAAAAGGGACTGATGCCATGCAAGGTTGGCAGAATGAAGGTCTTGGCTGACGGAATACTCAACAAGCCGCTGACCATCAAGGCCGAAAGCTATTCCATTCAGGCGATCAAGATGATCGAGCTGACGGGTGGCAAGGTTATTATTTTAAAGGATTGAATCCGCTGATTTCGGCGTTTCAATAAACAAATCTCAACGAAAGGAGGAGTGACCATGAGAAGTACAAACAGGAAAAGAGCTTTGATCGTTTCCGCTTCGGTGATCTTGCTGTGTATGACGGTAATCGTGGGAATGACGTGGGCACTGTTTACGGACGAAAAGCCGCTTTTCAACCATTTGCAGGCGGGCGACCTTTCGATCACGTTGGACAGAACCGCGCTTACTAAGACGACGTTGAATGCCGCAGGTTATCTGGTGGAAGAGCAGATTCAAGCGCCCGGCTCCAAGCCCGCGAATTTTACCGATCCTACGAATGATAACGTCTTTGGTATCAAGGACGGCGAGAAAATCGTTCCCGGATCTAAATATGTGGCTACGATGCAGATCGCGAACAATAGTGACGTAGCCTTTGGCTATTGGGTTGAGATCGTATGCACGAACCAAAAGGACGGTGCGGATCTGGCAAAGCAGATCAAGGTGACCGTCAGCGTGGACTCGGGGCTGAATCAAGCTGATTTCGTGGGCAACGGATTGGTTGTAAAGGATGCCAACAGCGGATGCATTGACGAGCTTGCCGTCGGAGAGGTCTCCACCTTTACCGTAACGGTAGAATTTCTTGACAGTGCGATTTCAGGCAATCAAATTGAGGACAACAATCTCGCCAAGAATCAGAAGCTCGATTTTGATCTGATCGTACATGCTGTTCAAGCAACCTCTACTCCTGCTCCGTAAGAGGAAACCGCAATTCAAAACGAACGCCTGCTTTAATGAAGCTTGAGTTGGCGTCCCGTCCAAAGTCAAGCTTCGCAAAAAAAACAAAATCAAAAAAGGAGAACACACAAAATGAAAAAGAAAGTATTACTTTCCTCGATCGCGACAATCGCACTTTGCCTTTGCCTGATCGGCGGATCGACTTTCGCTCTGTTTACGGATAAAACAGAGTTCAACATTGCCGTAACCTCGGGTGACGTTGAGGTTGAAGCAACGATCAAGGAACTCAACCGCTATTCCGTAAAGCCCACCGTGGACGGCAGCATTAAGGACGAGTGGGGCGGCTCTTATGAGTACGAAGGCCCTCTTGCAACCTTTACGAACGGCGGAACTGCTGAGTTTGACGCATCTACGGCGCTTCTCACGCTTACCAATATCACCCCCGGTGATAAGGTTGAGTTTAACGTTTCCGTTGATAACAAGAGCACCGATATCGCTATTCTTTACCGCTACGTCATTAAGTGCGAGGATGAGCTGATGAAGGGATTGAACGTTTACGTAGATGGCGTGTGCTACAATTCCCTGAAGTCCTACACCTCCGCTTGGGCAAAGCTTGATGCAAATCAGGGCATCGTTACCGATTTCATTAAGATCGAGCTTCCCGTAACCGCAGGTAACGAGTTCGAAGCAAAGACCGCAGCGATCAACGTAACCGTTGAGGCTGTACAGAGCAACGCAGACGTTGTTGTTGGCGGTGCTGCTGACGTTGAGCTGTTCGGCGGTAAGCTTGTTGCAGATGCTGATACTCTTGTAGAAACGCTTGAGAACGGCGGAAACGTTCTGATGACTGACGACGTTACGATTGATCCCGCAGGCATGAGCAACGCTTACGGTACCACGGGTATCAACGTAAAGAACGGTCAGACCATCGACGGCGGCGGAAACGTGCTTGACATTGCAGGTGCAGGCGGTACTTGGGATTCCGGTATCAGCACCACCGGCGGCATCATTCGTAACATCAAAGTTACGGGCTCTTTCCGCGGTATTTTCATCAACCACAACAGCACGCATAGCGAAAAGGTCGTTCTCGAGAACGTGATTATCGACGGTACCACCTATACTATCAGCTGCGACCAGGGTATGAATCAGGGTCTTGAGGCGATCAACTCCACCTTCAACGGTTGGACTTCCTACGCAGGAACGCTTGGTGAAGCAAGATTTGTCAGCTGCAGCTTTGGTGAGGGCAACGGATATGCATTCTGCCGTCCCTATGCTCCTACCGAGTTCGTAGGCTGTAACTTTGAGGCAGGATTCACGGTTGATCCCCTCGCAGCAGTTACCTTTGAGAATTGCACCATCGGCGGCGTGGCTCTGACCGAGGATAACATCGCTACTCTGGTAACGTCCACCAACAACGTAACCGTAAAATAATCAAAAATTTCTGATTTATCAATTCTAACGGCAAGGAGGTACTGATGATCCGTTATAAATCGAATAAACAGGCATTTATTATAGCGGCATTGGTCATTTTGCTTTGCCTTACGTGCCTCACGGGAGCAACTCTCGCGCTCTTTACAAGCGCCCCCAATGACGGTACGATCGGTATCGTTACAACGTCGGGCGACGTTGAGGTGGATATCGTAGATACTTCGGGTATTACATTACAAAACAAGGCGCTGTCTTTTGTGACCACCTCGGGGTCGGTTGACAGCGACAGCGTCCGCTTTGAGCCGGGCGTGACCTTCTACACGCAGGGCTTTCGGGTGAAAAACACGGGAGACATTCCCGTCAATTTCACTCTCTCGGTCAGCAAGGACGACCGTATTGACATGAAGGAATTCAATGCGGCGTTCGAGCTGTGGCTCGTGAAAAAAGGTGACGATTTCAAGAACGCCGAGCGGCTCACAAGCTTCAAGGGACACTTGGAGCCCAAAGAGAGCAGCGAGACTTATTATTTGGTTATCAAAATGAAGGAATCTGCGGGGAACGGGTTCCAATCCAAAACCTATACGGGTATTGGCGTAACCGTATATGCGGTGCAGGGTAATGCTGAAATCAGGGAGTGATTCTGAGATGGATACTACAAAAAAAGTTTTGAATATCGCATTGAAGGTCGCAACTTGGGCGCTCGTCGCCGTGGCCGTCTTTATGATGATCTTCACGGTTATCACGGTCAGCACGGTTGACAAAAACGAGCGCAACCTCTTCGGTATGAGATTTTACATCGTTAAAACCGACTCTATGAGTAAGTCTGACAAAAATGCCCATCTGGACGTTCATTTTAAAGCGGGTGATATTGTCATAATCAAAAACGTGAAAGATCCCCGCGAGTTAAAGGCGGGAGATATCATCGCTTTTATGTCTACCAACGATGACAGCTACGGAGAAACCGTTACGCATATGATCCGCGAGGTCAAGCGAGCCGACGACGGCAAACTCCTCGGCTACGTTACCTACGGTACGAATACGGGAGTTGATGATGAAGCTCTGGTGGAGCCCGCATACGTTTTGGGCGTATACGCCGGGAAGCTTCCCGGTGTCGGTCGTTTCTTTGCGTTCGTAAAGTCCACCCCGGGATATATTGTCTGCATTCTTGTACCGTTCCTGCTTTTGATCCTCTATAACGGTGTCAACGTGGTTCGCCTGTTCCGCAAATATAAACGCGAGCAGACGGAAACGATGCAGGCTGAACGAGATCAAATTGAAGCGGAGCGCGCTGAAAATCAGCGCATGATGCAAGAGCTGTTAGCGCTCAAGGCACAGCTTGAACAAAAGGGCGGAGAGGAAGCACCTCACGTCACGCCTGCGTCCGAGGTAGCTCCTACGGAAGAAACAACGACCGATGAAACAGTTGAAACGAAATCGGAAGATGCTACTCCTGCGGAAACAACCGACGAAAACCAGTTATAACAACTATCTTTAAGCCTCCCTTGTGTAAAGGGAGGTGGCACGGCTTGCCGTGACGGAGGGATTGTAAAACACTCTATTTGCCGAAAAAACAATCCCTCAGTCAGCTACGCTGACAGCTCCCTTTGCACAAGGGAGCCTGCTGTTGCGGTGAGCGTTTCACAATAATGTGTATTGAGGAAGGTCCTCTTTACATAGTTAGTCTATCAAAAATAAGCCATAAGGAGGTTAAAACAAAATGACTAACGCAAAAAACACAAAGCGCGCACTGTTGTCCAGCGTCCTGGCTTTGTTCCTCTGCTTCGTAATGCTGCTTGGAACGACCTTTGCTTGGTTTACGGATAGCGTGTCCAGCGTCAACAACATTATCCAGTCGGGCAACCTCGACATTGAGTTGGAATACTACGACGGCGACAGCTGGGAAAAGGTAACCGAAACCACCAACGTATTTAAGAAGGATGCACGTTGGGAGCCCGGTCACACGGAGGTCGTCTACCTGAAGGTTTCCAACCTTGGTTCTCTTGCACTCAAGTACAACCTCGGCATCAACATCGTAAACGAGGTTGAGTCCGTTAACGTTGAGGGCAAGGCTCTCCGCCTTTCCAATTACATCATGTTTGGCGCGATTAATGACGTTGAGACGCCCTACGCTGACCGTGCTGCAGCTCGTGCTGCCGTTACCGAGGCGAAGGTTCTCTCCACCGGCTACACCAAGACCGGCTCTATTGAAGCGGGCGGTGCCGCACAGTACGTTGCACTCGTCGTTTACATGCCCGAGAACGTCGGCAATGAAGCAAACCATCGCGAAGGTGCAGCTGCTCCCAAGATCACCCTTGGTATCAACCTGATGGCTACACAATACACCTCTGAGGAGGACGGCTTTGGTAAGGATTACGATGAGGGCGCTAAGTTTGACGGTGTTCCTACCGCAACCACCACCGTTCTGGCTGAAATGCCTACCGTTACCACTATTGGCGGTAACACCGTAACTTTGGACACCGGCTACGTATTCGAGACTACCGCAACCTATGACGAAGCGCAGATGAATGCTTACCGTTATTGGCATGCTGACTTCGTTGCATACTTTGATCAGGACGTAGACGATGCAGCGATCGGCCTTGCGGGTCAGTATGATGCATATTCTCCCGATTGGCTCGCATTTGAGCTGGACGGTTTTGGCGATATTGCTGCGAACACCCCCGTTCGTATGCTGGAATTCGCAGGTATCGCGATCAACTATGAAGAGCTTTGCGATTTTGTTAAGAAGTTCTCCTGCGGTGCATTCGCCGTAGATCCCGAGGCTATGGCAGGTAAGACGATGACCGTAGAGCTTCGTCTCTATGAGACCACCAAGGATCCCAACGCTACCTCCGGCACTGCTAACGAGGAGACTGGTGAGTACATCACGATCGGTACCTACTCCTACACCTTTGACGCTGTAGAGGTTGCTGACCAGAGCTCCCTCAACGCTGCTCTTGCAGGCGGTACAGGCGCCATTGAGCTTGCTGCAGGCGAGTACAAGATGCCCAGCTCCTTCGCTTCCACGGTTATTACCATCACCGGTACCGAGGACACCGTTCTTGACGTAACCAAGGGCGCATACATGGACAGCGCTAACGTTACGATCAAGGGTGTTACCATTAAGACCAGCACCGGTTACGTAATGGACGAGAACGGCAACAAGGGATCCGACTATGCGGCGCTCTATTCTCCCAACGTAACTTACATTGATTGTACGTTCGAAGGTCCCATGAGAGTCGGTCGCGACGGTGCGAAGTTCATTAACTGCACCTTCAACAACCTCGGCAACGACTATGTTTGGACTTACGGTAACGACGTAACCTTCGAGGGCTGCACCTTCAATACCGACGGTAAGGCTATTCTGATTTACAGCGACGGCGGCAACGAGATTTCTCAGGTTGTTGTTAAGAACTGCGTTTTCAACTCCACCACCGGTGCGAAGGCAGGCGCAATTGCTAACCAGAACTGCGCAGCAATTGAAATTCACAACTACGGTAACGGAGTAAACCTCGTGACCGAAGGAAACACCTATGATTCTAACTTCTCCGGCGAGTGGAGAATTAAGACTTATGAGAATGGCAAGCCCGGAATCACTGTCAACGGTGTTGAATACACGACGATCGCAATCAATGGCAATACCATGACCATTGATGCAAACAAGAACGTAACTGTTCAGTAATTATTTCATGAACCCACCCAACTCCCCACGGGGAGTTGGGCGGC
>JAZRFD010000064.1:0-17466 GCA_045661185.1 Eubacteriales bacterium
AGTCGCCAAAAAGGTCACGAGGGTTCGAACTTTAAGAAAAAGAGAAAAGCCTTGAAAACGTAGTGTTTTCAAGGCTTTTTGAGTGGCGGAGGGTGTGAGATTCGAACTCACGCGCCCGTGAAGGCAAACGGTTTTCAAGACCGCCTCGTTATGACCACTTCGATAACCCTCCGTAAATATGATGCAACAGCGTGCATCATATTTACGGAGCTTAAGAGATGCGGCTCGATGAGTTTACTCATCGAATCCACTTCGCATACCCCACCCGAAGATCGACAAGCTCGCTTGTCAGGCGCAGGGTGTGGGTATCTTCGCCAAGGGCGAAATAACTCTCCATGATGCATACTGTGAACATTTTTATTTAGTTTTTAGATTTGCGAATTTTTTAGAAAAAGTTTTAGAAGGAATAATTTTCTGCACTCTTGGAAGGGCGAAAACATCAAGCGTAGCAAGGGATTTTGGGCATTTGCAGAAACTCGCGACTGCAAATTTTCAAGACTCGTGCCCTTCCGAAAACATAGTCGCCTTCATAGCCTCGCCGGCTCGGCTTGCATGCTCCTCGTTTTCGTGACACGCTTGCAAAAACGACACACTGTGTCCTTTTTGCGGCGCTTACCCGTTATGACCACCTCGCATACACACCGTAGCGCGAGTAGCCTGCTGCCCGGGCGAGGTGTTGGTACATTCGCCGTAGGCGAAATAACCCTCCATGATGCATACTGTACATATTTCATTTTGGCTTGCAGAAATCCGTCTCGGTGATCTGCGCGCCCCTCTATTTTACCACACGTATGTGCGATTGTCAAGGGATTTTTGAAAAAAGAATAGGAGCGCGCCACGTGTGAGCGAGTGGCGCGCGCCCCTTTTGCGTCTTTGACGGTATGTATCAAAGCGCCTCCAAAAAGTCCTTGAGACGAGCGGCGAGGATGTGGTGTCCTGCGTCGTTAAAGTGGAGACCGTCGGTGGTGTATTTCTCTTTGTGCTCGGGGGTGTTGGGGTCGAGGCCGAGCGTGTTGTAGAGATCCAGCACGGGGATGTCAAACTGCGCGGCGGTCTCCTTAATCGCGTTGACGTAACCGATTACAGGCATCGCGTCCGCCTTTTTCATCGGGCGCGTGGAGGGCTTTTCGCTCGTGATACCGCCGTAATTGCAACGCGCAGGGGACATGAACACAACGGTCTTGCCCGCATACTCGGTGCGCAAAAAGTTCATCAGAAAATAGACCGCGCCATAGAAGGTTGCGGGGGTGGTGTCGCCCATCTTGCCCACGGGCGCGTCACCGTGAATGAAATCGTTGATGCCGCCGTAGACCACGATGACGTCAGCCTCGCGGTTGAGGTCGTACGCGCGACCGCAGAAGCACAGATCGTGACGCGGCTTTTCGCTGGGCTCGCTCTGGTGCGCCAGACGCGTGCCGCCAATGCCGTAGTTGTAGACTGCGGCAAGCTTACATTCGCGCTTTAAAATATTGTCGTAGCGGTTGTTTTCGCGATCGGTAACACCCGCTCCCTCGGTGATGCTGTCACCCAAAAAATCAATTATTTTGCCCTCAAGCTTCATGTTGCTCATCCTTTCCAATCGGGATTTTCTTGATATGCTCATTATACCACAGCCCAAGCGATTTTGCAAGAGGGGCGAAAAAATCACACCGTCATGCGGGCATGTGACCGATGGTTGCCCCTACAGTGAAAGCGTGAACAAGGCGGCTAAAAGCATTGAACCTTTCACGTTTGCGGAGCGAACATTTCACCCATACAGTAGGGTCTGTACTGCATCACGGAACTTTCACCACGCAGGCATGAAAAAAAGGAACCGCTTTGTTTGCGGTTCCAAATAAGGGTAGATAAATTATTTTTGGTGAAGCTTTTTTCAAAAGGTTTTCTCCCCGAAAAACATCCCCGATCTACAACCTCACCCCTCACCAAATACGCCCTTGAGCGTGCGGACGGTGTCGGCGGAGGGCGGGGATAACGGAAGGCGGTATTCAAGGGAACAGAGTCCGCGCTCGGCGGCGAGGAACTTGACGGGAATGGGGTTGACCTCACGAAACAGCGCGCTGATACGCGGCAGGAGTGAGCGCAAACGCGCGGAGGCACGCTTGTATTCTCCCGTCGCGCACAGGCGGCAAAGCTCGACCATGGCGCGCGGGTCAAGGTTGGAATAGACCGAGATCACACCGCGAGCCCCGAGACGCATCGCGGCCACGGTCTGGTTGTCGTTGCCCGTGTAAACGTCCAGGCGGTCGCCAAGCTCGCTCACCACCTGCTCCAAAAGACACAGATCGACCGACGCTTCCTTGACCGCCACGATATTCGGGTGCTCCGCCAGCGCGCGGTAGTGCTCAAGCGTCAGCGTAAAGCCCGTGCGCGAGGGGACGTTGTAAAGCATCAGAGGGCGCGTGGCAGCGTCGGCCAGCGCGCGGTAGTGGGCAATGATACCGCGATCGTTGGTGCGGTTGTAGTAGGGCGTGACCGCCAAAAGCGCATCGGCACCGCCCTCGCACACCGCCTGCGTCAGCTCCAACGCGCGAGCAGTCGAGTTGGCACCGCACCCCGCAAGGAGCGGCACGCGCCCGTCAATTTGGCGCTTTGAAAACGCGACCAGATCACGGTACTCCTCGGCAAAGAGCGTCGAGCCCTCGCCCGTCGTGCCCGCGACAAGGATCGCTGAGATCCCCGCGCCGATCTGCTGCTCGATCAGCTCTGCCATAGCGTCGTAGTCGATCAAGCCGTCCCGAAAGGGCGTGATGAGCGCGGTGGCAACGCCCGTAAAAGCTGTGGATTTGAAAAGACTCATGCAAAAAGCTCCTTTCCATGCGCTCAAATTCGGCAACACGCTAAAAAAACGGTTGCAATCGGACGCAAAGTGATGTATAATAAAGGATAGATCAAGGCGAGCCGTATTCCAGTATATGCGACACGCCCAAAACTGTCACCTGCGAGGTTAAAAGCATGAAAAAAGCCATTGTCAACCAGCTTCCCGCGACCGACCTGCGGACGTCGGACTTTTATTACGACCTGCCCGAGGAACGCATTGCGCAGCACCCCATGGAGAAGCGCGACCACTCGCGCATGATGGTGCTCTCGCGCGAGGCGGGGACGCTGGAGCACAAGCATTTTTACGATATTTTGGATTATTTGCGCCCGGGCGACGTCCTTGTGATCAACGATTCCAAGGTCATTCCCGCGCGCCTGTATGGGCACGTGGAGGGCAGGGAGGAGGCCTTGATCGAGCTGCTTCTCTTGCGCCAGCACGAGCTTGATACATGGGAAACGCTGGTCAAGCCCGGCAAACGCGCGCGCGTGGGCATGAAGCTTTGCTTTGGCGACGGGCTTCTTACGGCCGAGGTTGTTGACATCGTGGAGGAGGGCAATCGCCTGATCCGCTTTTCCTACGACCACGAAAAATTCGCGAATATTTACGACATCCTGCAAGAAATCGGCATGATGCCCCTGCCACCCTATATCACGGAGCGCCTTTCCGACCGCGACCGCTATCAAACGGTCTACGCGCGCGAGGAGGGATCGGCGGCGGCTCCCACGGCGGGGCTGCACTTCACCCCCGAGCTTTTGCAAAGGATCCGCGACATGGGCGTGGCGATTGCGCCCGTGATGCTGCACGTGGGGCTTGGCACGTTCCGCCCCGTCAAGGAGGATCAGATCACCGATCACGTCATGCACACCGAGTTTTTCTCGGTTCCAAAGGAGAGCGCGCGCATCATCAACGAGCGTCGCGCGGCGGGCGGACGACTGATCTGCGTGGGTACAACGTCCTGCCGCACGATTGAGAGCGTGGCGGACGAAAACGGTCACATTCCCGCAATGAGCGGCGACACGGGGATCTTTATCTACCCCGGCTACCGCTTCAAGGCCGTTGACGCGCTGATCACCAATTTCCACCTGCCCGAAAGCACGCTGCTGATGCTCGTGTCGGCCTTTTATAACAAAGAAAAGGTGATGGAAGCGTACCATGTCGCGGTTGAGGAGGAGTATCGTTTCTTCAGCTTCGGCGACTGTATGTTCATCCAATAAGCGGCGCAATACGGCGTTGCTCCTCGAAAGCGGCTTGCCGTAGGGAACTACGCCTGCGCCTTGCTTTCTGCGGTGCGCCTTGTCTTGCTTGCTTCTTGAATGAACGGGGATGATGGCGCAAAGCTTGATCCCGCGTCCCGTAAGCATCGCGGATGAGATGTTGATAGAATAAAAGAACTTTTTGTGTATATAACAAAAAGCGACACGTATACAAGGTTACCAATTGGCAATTACAATGGCCGCTTGGTAACCCTTCTTATAGCGTCATTTGCTTGTCAATATTTTTTAAGCATTTTATTCGTCTTTTATCAACATCCGTTGGCGAAGCTGGTGGTATATAAGAAAAAAGTTCTTCAAAAAAGCATTGACAATATCACGATACCGTGATATAATATGATTGTAGATCAAAAAGAAGGGAGAGTAGCAATGCCTGTTTTATCGAGATTTTACGGAATCATTATCCGAATGTATTTTTTGCAGAGCGAACACAATCCGCCGCATATTCACGCCATTTATAATGAAGATGTTGCGGCAATTGATTTTATGACCGGTGAGGTGCTCGAAGGGTATTTGCCTAACAAAGCAATGAGCATGGTGCAGGAATGGATTGCTATGCATAAGGATACTTTGATGGAAATATGGAAAACGCAGGAGTTTAAAAAGATCCCGCCGCTTGAATGATTGGAGGTAGCATTATGTTTCACAAAATCAAAAATGTTTTTGCACTTCCCGAATACAAATTGAGTGTTCAGTTTTCGGAGGGGGTTACTAAAATTTATGATGTTAAGCCCCTTTTTGATAAAATTCCTGTTTTTGCCGATTTGAAAGATAACGTACAGGAGTTTTTTAGCGTATCGGTAGACGTAGGCGGCTATGGTATCGTTTGGAACGACGATCTTGACCTTTCCTGCGACGAGCTTTGGGACAACGGTGTGCAGGTTGATACCCCTTTTGATGGCTTGATGGCTTTCAGTGATGCTACTGAACTTTGGGGACTCAACGAAAGCACGCTTCGCAAGGCAATCACTTACGGAAAGCTTGTCAACGGTGTTGACGTTTGCAAATTCGGTAAGCAATGGGTCGTTTCCGTCGATGCGATGAAGAGGGAATACGGCAACAGTCGTGAAAGAGGATAAATTCTTATATTGTATCATTTGTAAGGAGGGCATATGGATCTGCCAATTGCCTTTGCCGAGCGCATGAAGCGCTTACTGGGCAGCGAATACGACGCGTTTGAGGCGGCGCTCAGCCGCGAGAGCGCGGTCAAGGGGCTGCGCGTCAATACGCACAAGGTTGCGGTGGAGACGTTCTCGCAAAACGCGCCCTTTGAATTGACTCCCATCCCCTACGTCACGGGCGGGTTTATCGTCTCCGAGGACGCGCAGGCGGGAAAGCACCCCTACCATCAGGCGGGGGCGTACTATATGCAGGATCCCGGTGCCATGTCTGCCGTGGCGGCGATCCCGACGGACGTGTGGCAAAAAGAGGGCATGCGCGTGCTGGATCTTTGCGCGGCGCCCGGTGGCAAGACCACGCAGCTGGCGGCGCTATGCGAGGAGCGCGGTGGGGTGGTCGTGGCAAACGAATACGTGTCGGCGCGTAGCCGCATCCTTGCGGGCAACGTGGAGCGCATGGGGCTTTCCAACGTCTGCGTGACCAACACCGATGCCGCGCATATGGCCGCGCTGTACCCCGAGGCGTTTGACCTTGTGGCGGTGGACGCGCCCTGCTCGGGTGAGGGAATGTACCGCAAAAACGATCTGGCGATTACCGAATGGAGCGAGGCAAACGTGCGTATGTGTGCCGAGCGCCAACGCGAGATCCTCGCGGAAGCGGTCAAATGCGTGGCGGCGGGCGGCTATCTGCTCTACTCGACCTGCACCTATTCCACCGAGGAAAATGAGGAGATCGTGGCATGGATTTTGCGCACGTATAACGATTTTTCGATTGTTCCATGTCATGAGGCGGTGGTTTCTCACACCGCTGATGGGCTGACCGATTTCGACGCGCGCGGTGAGGATCTGTCTCTTTGCCGCCGCTTTTATCCGCATGTGTGCGCGGGAGAAGGGCAGTTCGTGGCACTTCTCAAACGCGCGGACGGGGCAGACGCACCGACCAAACGCGCGCCAACGGTGCTTCTACCAAAGGCACTTGAAAAAACGGCGCAGGACTTTTTGCGCCAAACGCTCGGGCACACACTGACCCCGCTTCTTTGCGACCGTGGCACGGTTTTCACGCTTCCCGCGCTCGAAAGCACGCCGCTCACACTGCCGCCGCACGCGGTGGCAATGGGCGTGCCGCTTGGCGAGGAGCGAAAAGGGCGGATCGTGCCGCACCACCATTTCTTTATGGCGTTCGGCAAGGAGCTTTGCTCGCGCGTGATTCTCGCTCCCGACGACGCGCGCGTGCGCAAGTATTTGGCGGGCGAGGAGATCGACATTCCCGCAGAGCTTTCGGGATATGCGGCGGTGCTGCTGACGCTTGGCGACGAGGTGTTGACGCTCGGTGGCGGAAAGGCCGTGGGCGGACGACTGAAAAACTACTATCCAAAGGGGTTGCGGGTATGAAAATTTTAGCGCTCGGCAACAGCTTTTCGCAGGATTGCACGGCACATCTCGGCCGCATGACCGACGTGCACGTGCGCAATCTCTACATCGGCGGCTGCAATCTTGAGCGGCACGCAAGCAATCTTGAAAACCGCATCGCGGATTATGAATTTCAAAAGGATGCCGAGATGCTTGGCGACGCGCACGTAACGGCAAACGAGATCATCGCGTCCGACGCGTGGGACGTGATCACCGTGCAGCAGGCAAGCCCGCTTTCGGGGATTTACGAGAGCTTTGAGCCGCACCTGTCGGTCGTTTTAAGGCACATTCACACGCTTTGCCCCACGGCGCGCGTGGTCTGGAATCAGACGTGGGCGTATGCTACGTACTTCACGCATGCAGCGTTTGTCAATTACAACCGCGATCAGGCACTGATGCAGCGCATGATTGAGGAGGCCTCGCACCGCGTGGCGAAGGAAAACGGCTTGGGGCTGATCGAGGTCGGCCGCGCCATCGCGCATTTGCGCGCGGTACTGCCCCCTGACGGAACCGAGCTTTGCCGCGACGGCTTCCATCTCTCTCTTGATTACGGCCGCTATGCCGCCGCCCTTGTGTGGGCAGGCTATTTTGACCTTCCCGTGGGTGATTATATCCCCGACGGTGCCGATCCCGACCGCATCCGCTTGATACGGGCGGCGTTGTAAGGCGGTTTTGGGGGAGTTTTGTGGGGAGAGGGCTTTTTTGAAATAAAGTCAAAACCGCAAGCGGTTTCTGAAGAATGCAATATGGCATTCTCCCCCCAAACCCCACACCCCTTCCAAAACCTTTCATCAAAAGGAAATAAGATTCCCCACCAAAGGGCGCGCGACAAAGTGCGCCCTCTTTTGTTGTAAAACGAAAACCACCAGCAGTGCTGGTGGTTCCAAAAAGCTTTAGCTTTGCACAGATTCCGCGCAGCGGTAGGCTCCCCTGTGTAAGGGGAGCTGTCAGCGAAGCTGACTGAGGGGTTGTACTCGTGGATAATCGAAAAAACAATCCCTCCGTCACGGCTAAAGCCGTGCCACCTCCCCTTACACAGGGGTGGCTCGGGTGAGTGCAAACAAAACGGCTACAAGGTAGGGGCGTGCATTGCACGCCCGCTTGCGTAGGTTCGTACCGCATAACCTTATAACGTGTCATCACTGAGCAGGCTTGCAAGCAAGCCCAAAGTTTTGCGAAATGAGGAACGAATGGAGCAAAACCGAGGTGCGGAGCACCGATGGGATCCAGTAGGGAACTACAATAGCTTTTCATAGGGAAAGTAACATCCCTCTGACAAGCTATTGGTAATCGTTTATGGATCCCGCTCGCCTAACGGTTCGCGCTTTTGCTTGCTCGCTTCGCTCGACCCGCAAAAGTTCGATTCGCTCCGCTCACTCAGGATGACACATAGACAGTAGTACGGTGCGAACATATACAAGCGGACGACCGATGGTCGCCCCTACAGCGAAAGTGCGAACAAAGCGGTTATAAAGCATTGAACTTTCACCGCGCACTTGCAAAAGAGGGCGCACGATGTGGTGCCCCCTCGATTGGGAAATCTAATCCACGAAGGTGAAAGTTTTTGAAGAGGGGGCACGGGGGAGAAACTTTTTGTAAAAAGTTTCTCCCCCGAACGCATACTCACCACTCACTTTGCAAAAGCGGACATGTTGTAGTATTTCATAATTTTCAAGGCTTTTTCGTTGGGCTCAAAGCAGAGCAGGTAGCGCTTGCCCGATTCCTCGTCCTCCCAAAGCGCCAAGTAGAGGTCGGGGGCCCCCAGCGAGGACGCGGCGTAGACCGCAACCTTTGCGTTCCATTGCTCGGCCTTGGAAACGTGGGCGTTTTCGTAGGGGATGACAGCGGAAAGATCGCGGATCGTGACCTCGACGAGCTTTTTGCGCGTGCGACCGCCCAGAATTTTGGTGACGGTGAGCTTGCCCGAGAAGAAGGAATATTCATACTCGACCTGCGTGTATTTCCACGTGAGAAACACGAGGATCCAAAGTGTCAGGGGAATGAGCGCAAGGAGCGGAACCAAGAGGCGCGTCATGCTGCCCACAAGGAAAAAGAGCAGCGCCCAAAGCACGTAAGAGACGATCAGAGCGGTCTTTTTCAGGCGCAGGGTCTTGGATTTTGCCTCCGCGACCGCGTATTCGTAAGGGGAGCCGTTGGCGCCGAAGCCGGAATTGGAATCCATAACATCCTCCAAGTTGTTTTTTCGGCTATATTATAGCACACCGCGCGCACTTTTGTCAATCTTCTTTCGCGTTTTGCCGAAAATCACATACGCCCTTGACATTTCGGAACAAATCCTTTATAATAATATCGTACGTTAATTTTTCACCAGAGAGGTAGAATCCTATGAAAGCAGTTATCACCGTAACGGGTAAGGACACCGTTGGCATCATCGCGGACGTGGCACAGGTATGCGCCAAGCATCACGCGAACATCATCGACATCACGCAAAGCGTCCTGTCCGAGTATTTTGCCATGATCATGCTGGCCGATATCGACAATCTCAACGTCGGCTTTGCAGAATTTGTGGACGTGCTGGAAAAGCTGGGCGACGGCAAGGGCCTTGTCATTCACACCATGCACGAGGACATCTTCAACACGATGCATCACATTTGAGGAGCCGCGACAATGATCAACACCCAGGATATTTTAGAAACCATTAACATGATCCGCGAGGAGAATCTCGATATCCGCACGATCACCATGGGAATTTCTCTGTGGGATTGCGTCAGCGAGGATACCGACAGGCTCTGCGCGAGGATCTATGACAAGATCACAAAACGGGCGGAAAAGCTTGTGGCAACAGGCGCGGACATTGAAAAAATGTACGGCATTCCGATCGTCAACAAGCGCGTGTCCGTCACGCCCATCTCACTCATCGGCGGCAACACGTCGCCCGAGGGCTACATCAAGATCGCGCATACGCTGCAGCGCGCGGCGGACGAGCTTGGTATCAACTTTATCGGCGGCTTTTCGGCGCTGGTGCAAAAGGGCATGACCGAGGGCGCGAAAAACATGATCTCGGTGATCCCCGAGGCACTGGCCCAGACGCGGAACGTCTGCTCGTCGGTCAACGTGGCGTCCACCAAGGCGGGCATCAACATGGATGCGATCGCCATGATGGGCTCTGCCATCAAGCGCGCGGCATACCTGACAAAGGATGAAAATTCCATCGCGTGCGCAAAGCTCGTGGTGTTTGCAAACGTCCCTGAGGATAACCCCTTTATGGCGGGCGCGTTTTGCGGAATCGGTGAGCCAGAGACCGCGATCAACGTCGGCGTTTCGGGCCCCGGCGTGGTGGCGTCTGCGATCCGCCGTGCGGGGGATTGCAATCTGTCCGAATTGGCGGACGTGATCAAAAAGACCGCGTTCAAGATCACGCGCGTGGGTCAGCTCGTGGCAAGCGAGGCATCCCGCCGCTTGGACGTGCCCTTTGGTATTATAGACCTTTCCTTGGCTCCCACGCCCGCGGTCGGTGACTCGGTGGCATACATTCTTGAGGGCATGGGACTTGAATCCTGCGGCGCGCACGGTACCACCGCAGCGCTGGCAATGCTCAACGACGCTGTGAAAAAGGGCGGTGTTATGGCATCCTCGCACGTAGGAGGCCTTTCGGGCGCGTTCATTCCCGTTTCCGAGGACGCGGGCATGATCGCGGCGGTGGAGCGCGGTGCTCTGACGCTTGAAAAACTGGAGGCAATGACCGCCGTTTGCTCGGTGGGTCTTGACATGATCGCCGTTCCCGGGGACACGCCCGAGGAGGTCATCGATGGCATCATCGCGGACGAGATCGCGATCGGTGTGGTCAACACCAAGACCACGGCGGTGCGCCTGATCCCCGCGTATGGCAAAAAAGCAGGCGAGAGCGTGGAGTTCGGAGGACTTCTCGGTACGGCACCCATTATGGACATCAACACCTATTCTCCTGCGAAATTCATTCACCGCGGTGGACGCATCCCCGCGCCGATTCATAGTTTAAAGAATTGAGGCTGTGGGGGAAGGAACTTTTTGCAAAAGTTTCCTTCCCCCACACCCCCATCTTCAAAACCCTTTACCAAAAAGAAAGGAATTTATATCATGAAGCTTCTAATCGCATCCGATATTCACGGATCGGCGTATTATTGTGAAAGGCTGCTTGAGGCGTATCGCTCCGAGGGAGCGGAAAAGCTGATCCTGCTCGGTGATATTCTGTACCACGGCCCGCGCAACGACCTGCCGCGCGATTATGCGCCCAAGCGCGTGATCGAAATGCTCAACGCCACCCGTGACGAGTTGCTTTGCGTGCGCGGAAACTGCGACACCGAGGTGGATCAGATGGTGCTGAATTTTCCCGTGCTTGCCGATTACGCGATCCTCTTTGCGGGCACGCGCATGATTTACGCCACGCACGGGCACGTTTACAACGAGCAAAAGCTGCCGCCCCTGAAAAAGGGCGACGTCCTGCTTCACGGACATACGCACGTGCCAAAGTGCACCGACCACGGGGAGTATCTTTATTGCAACCCCGGCTCGGTATCGATCCCCAAGGAAAGCTCCCCACACAGCTACATGACGCTTTGCGACGGGGTGCTCGCGTGGAAATCGCTGGACGACGGCGGCACGTATAAAAGCTATACGCTTTGAGCGAATCTCTTTGCAAAAGTGATCCTTTTAAAAAAATATCATTTTTTTGACGAATCTTTATTGACTATTTTGCTTTGTCGTAATATAATATAGGTGAGCTTTTGCTCAGTTATTAAAATTTGGAAGCGATATGCTTCTACATAAGGAGAAAGTTGTTATGAAAGCAAGTATGATGAAAAGACTGTTTTGCCTTCTTCTCGTTCTTTCCATGACCTTTGTTCTCCTCGTTGCTACCGGTTGCTCCAAGAAGGACGACGAAGGCAAGGGGAATGGCAATGGCGGCGGAGGCAGCAAGCTTGACGCAAGCGAAGGCCGTCAGGACTTCATTGACGGTATCGGTGGCGTTTCCGACACCTATGCGGGCGCTGTATCCGAGGAGACCTTTGAGACCGCTAACGATGCTGCAGAGGCTTATGTTGCTGCAGAGGTCGTAGGTACCTCGAAGGTCGCGGTAATCAAGTCCGCTACCAGCAAGGGTACTCTTTCTGAAGGCGAGATCACCAATCTCAACCTTCCCGCGGAGCTTTCCGAGGGCATGGACAGCGTTGAGAAGATCGAGATCGTCTACTCCGAGTCTGATAAGACTGTGGCTAGCACGGTCGCGCTGGCTAGCGTGAGCACGAAGAAGGTGATCGTATACGTTATCAAGTACGGCACCGAATATAAGTATTTCTCTCCCGTTCCCGTGAAGGGCGACACGATCACCAAGAGCTACTACGAGTCGGTGTTCGATGACGAGAAGTATGAGAACTGCACGTACGTAAACGAGTCTTACGTTAAGGCAACCGCCTCGGTTAATGTCGGCGGTCAGACGCAGACTCAGACCTACGAGATGACCCTTACCCAGACCATCAAGCGCACCAAGGATAAGATCTATTTCAAGCAGACCATCGTCGGTGATGCCGCAAGCATGGGCGTTTACGGAGACACCTATCTTGAGGGCTACATCGAAAAGGCCGAGGACGGCAGCACAAAAACCTGGGTCAAGCAGAGCGAAAACGGCCAATGGGTCGAGGGATATCTTACGAATCTTGATCCCTTCGCAGGTCAGGACAGACTTGATTATTCCTACTTCTCGAAGACCGATTTCGGCTTCGCGCTCAAGGGCGAAAACGCTCTCCGCTACTACAAATCCGCGGCTACAAACGCATCTAGGATCCCCGATGACGCAAAGCTCGATCTTTACGCAGAGTATTACGTAAACGAGGGCGTGCTGTCCGGTATGCGTATGGAGTATAGCGCTGATATGGACGTCGAGCAGAATGGATACACCGTTAAAAATATTACCCACGGTCTTAACAAGATGACTTGTACAGACTACGGTACGACCGTTGTGGAAAGTCCTTTTGCTCAATAATTAAGTTAAGAAAACGAACCGACATCACTGAAAAGCGATGTCGGTTCTTGCTTTATGAAACGTTGATTTTGTAAACAAATCCTGCTTCCCGTGCGGGACGGTTGACAAAAAGCGGGAAATTATGGTACAATAATAGTAGCATCAATGACAAAGCGAGGTAAGGTATGAGTATCAAGGCGGTATTGTTTGATCTGGACGGAACGCTTCTTCCCATGGATCAAAACGTGTTTATCAAGGCGTATTTCGGGGGGCTGACCCAAAGGCTTGCGCCGCGTGGCTACGCGCCCGATAAGATCGTTGAGGCGATCTGGGCGGGCACAAAAGCCATGGTCATGAATACGGGTGACCGAACCAACGAGGAGGTCTTTTGGGATTGCTTTGTGGTCATTTTCGGTGAAAAAATCCGCGACGAGCTCCCCGTGTTTGAGGCGTTTTACGCAGAGGATTTTCCAAAGGTGCAATCCGCCTGCGGCTTTGACGCACGCGCGCGACTGGCCATCGACGCGGTCAAGGAAAAGGGACTGCGCACCGCCCTTGCCACCAACCCGCTGTTTCCGTCCGTGGCAACCGAACAGCGTATCGCGTGGGCGGGGCTCTCGCCGTCCGATTTTGAACTGTTCACAACGTACGAAAATTCCCGTCATTGCAAGCCGAATCCCGACTATTACCGCGACGTGCTGGCGGCCATGAAGCTCTCCGCCGAGGAGTGCGTAATGGTCGGCAACGACGTGGGCGAGGATATGATTGCAGAGAGACTCGGTATGCGCGTTTTTCTCCTGACCGATTGCCTGATCAACAAGGCAGAGACGGATATTTCGGCCTATCCGAACGGCGGCTTTGACGAGCTGATCGCGTTTATCAAGGGGCTGTGAGCATGCGCCTTCAAAAGGACACCAAGCGCGCGATCCGACGCGCGCTTCTTTCCGCGGTGGCACTGTTCTCTGCCGTGGGCGCGCTTTATCTTGTGGCGCGGCACCTCGGTTGGACGGAGATTGACAAGGCTGCGCTTCAGCGCCGTTTGCAAAATTTCATTGCCGAGCGCGGCGTGCTGGCACCCCTGATCTATATTTTGATCAGCTTTTTACAGGTCAGCTTCGTGCCGATCCCGGGGGCGGTGACGATCCTCGCGGGGAACTACGTGTTCGGCGCGTGGCAAGCCTTTCTTTACTCCTATATCGGGATGCTTGGCGGCGCGATGTTTGCATTTGCCCTGGGGCGTTGGATCGGCAGACCCTTTGTCAATTGGATCGCGGGTAGCCCCGAAAAGGTGGACGCGTGGCTTTCCAAGCTCAAAGGGCGCGAAAACGTCTTGCTCTTTTTTATGTTCTTTTTGCCGTTCTTTCCGGACGACCTGCTTTGCTCCGTGGCGGGCATTTTGCCCATTGGCTGGTGGGGCTTTTTCATCATGCAGATCATCACGCGGCTGACCAGCGTGGGAGCGACGCTGCTCCTTATGTCGGGCGAGGTGATCCCGTGGAGCGGTTGGGGCATTCCCGTCCTTGCCGCCATCGCGGCGCTTGCGATCGTTGCCTTTGTGATCTCTTACCGCAACGCCGAGCGCATCAATAACGCCCTGCGCCGTTTGGCGGACCGCATTACGGGGAAGTGATGGCGCGATGCAAGGTGGCTTGTTTTGTAGGGGACGTCTCCCCCGACAAGCTCTCCCAACGCAAAAGCTCGGAGAGGATATTTTCGGGGCGGTGGGCGTCAATGGGGGAGTAACGACCGCGGGCACCAATTTCCAGAAGCGTCCCCACGTGAGAAAATCCAAGGAAAGCGGGCGGCAGGTGCGTAACGAGGTCGTTGACGTTGCGCACGACCAGAAAACGCTCCCAGCGCTCAAGCAGTGACGGGTGACGCACGCCCCAAAGAACGCGCGGGCAGCCAAAGCCGTAGCCCTCGAGCGTGTCGCGCAGGTCGGGACGGTTGAACCAAACGTATTCATGGCAAAGCAGTGCCAAAGCGGCGCCGTGCGAGTAGCCCACGGTCACGATCTGTGATACCGTGCGATCCAAAAGGTCGCGCTTGATGTAGCCTTCAACGGTTTTCCAAACGCGCACAAAGCCGCGGTGCGCAAACCAGAGCGCGCCGCCGCTGTGATAAGGGCGGGCAGGGAAATCAAGGTTGTTTTTCCAATCCGTCAGTCCGTTTGACGCCTGCAAATACACGTAGAGCGTGCCGCCAATGCGATCACAGGCATAATCTGCCGCGTTTTCCACGTGCACGTAGGTGCGCTCGACACAACGGCGGAATAGCCGGCTCAGTTTCATAAAAATCACCTCGCTCCAGTATATGAAGCGAGGTGATTTTTGCTTTTAAACCAACCGCCCCCAAAAAACATGCCCCCATACAGACCGTAGTCTGTATGGGGGCTTCTCTTGAAGGCTTAAGCCTTTGGCTTAATCAAACAAAACGGAACTGGGATTAATGTCTACGTCTGCCCAAACCTGGTCTTCCATCCAGGGATCCGAAGTTGTGAGAATATCCTCGTTTTCCAGCTTCAAGAGGGTTACGATAGGTTCTTCATACATTCTCATATTCATTCTCCTTTGTGTCAGACGAGGGGAACCTCTCCATCAGCAAAGGCGTCGACAATTGCCTTGTACTTTTCGCTGAGGTTCTCATAATAATCGGTCTTCTGGGTATCCTGTGCAACCTCCTGCACGCTCGTATCGTAGCCGTCAGCATAGAGCATTACGATCTCGCCCGATTTGAGGGTGACCTTTGCGTAGCCCTTGCCGCGGAAGATAAGATTAACGTTCTGAGGCTTGATGTTGACGACAGAACCAACGAAGTGCGTGGTCGATTCATTTTCATCAATTGCAAAATAGTTGTCGTAGCCTGCCTTAATGTCCAGGTACTGTCTGCCAAGAGCTTCAAGCTCCTCAATGGTAAAGCCGTTTTCCGCGCCGTAGCTTTCGGGAGCGACCAGCGTACCAAACTCAACGCTTGTGATGTCGCCGTCTGCGAGCCACTTATCGAACAGATCCAGCAGCTCGGGATTGATCTCGGTTGCAAAGCGCAGACCCGTGGGAGAGCCCAGACGAATGGAGCCCTTCTTTACGGATGTGAGCATGCCTGCGTAATCCTCGGGATTGAAGTATACTGCATTGTAGGTCTCACCCGTGGGAATACGGATGTTCTTGTAGAGCTTTTCACCCTTGTATTCTACGTAGACCAGATACTGAGTATTGATCTTCTCGTAGGTCTGGAGCGCATAAACGTCTCTTTCAGTACCGTCGGTAATGAGGTTGGGGAAGTCTGCGTTGCCAAGCTCCGTCGGTACCCATACGTCGAGGGTGACACCATCGGGAACGCTGAGCGTTGCGTAGTTGCCGCTCTCGTCTTTGGCGAAGGTCAGGGTGTCGGTCGCGTTGCTGTTTTCCTCGCTGTTTGCAATGGTCATCTTGCCATCGGTGATGAACTGACCGCCCTCGACCGTGAAGTTGATGATAGAGGAGTAGGAGTCAGCAGCTCCGGCATCATTGAACCAGATTGCGTTCTTCGTGGCCCCATGCTTCACTTCGAAACCTCTGCTATCAAAGGTGCAGTTCTTGAAATAGGTGTTGACGACAAAGGTGGTCGTCGCTTGAGCCGTCAATCCATAGCCGGGGCCCCAACCGCGGAAGGCCTGCTCCATGACTTCCGTCACGTTAGTGTCATAGCCAAAGGTGACGTTTTCAAAGGTGATGCTTGCCGTGCCGCCTACTGTGTTCGGGTTTCTGACTTGGAGGATGTAGCCTTCACCCTGCAGAACAGTACCGTTTTTCACGGTGATCGTCGGACCCGTCAGATCCTCGGTAGCCCCATCGGTGAACATTTTGATGAAGTCGCTATATTTTCTTCTGGCAGAGAAGGTATGCCCGCCCAGGTCGATGAGCAGCTCGCCCGTCAAGTGCGCAAAGTTATCGGTGTCTGAAAATGCTGTTACGCTTTGATGGTTGTTGCGCATAAGGATCGTTACCGTCTTTCCGGAAGCCATCTGAGTCTTTGCCTCTGCTATGGCTTCGGGCCAAATATCAAAGGCGGCTACGTACTCGTTTTGCCCACCGTCCTCTTTTTGGAAGACCGCAAACGCTTTGTTTGCGTCCTCGGCGGGAATGGTGCCGTACGCGGTAGCAACGCCTTCTCCTTCTGCGCTGACCGATACGGTGAACGCCATCAGTGACGTCATCAGCATCGTTACGCAGAGAAGAAGTGCTACCAAAGATTGTGTTCGTTTTTTCATTGCTTATCTCCTTTCAAAAGCAAAAAAATTCAAATTTAAGGAAACCGCCCTGCCTTATATATAATATAGGAAGACAGCGCGGTTTACTCATTTGATACCTTATTATACACCACATGGTGGAATTTGTCAACCCCTTTTTGACTCTTTTTTCTGCGTTTTTTGATTTTTTTGAATTGTTGAGTGCGGAAATTGCGAAAAATCGGCCTTTTCATCGTAAAAAAGCCTCGTTTTAATGCCTTTAGACAGCCCCGCGCGGCGCGAAACAGACAACCACCCGCGTTTGGGGTGGGCAACAAGGTTATACCTTGATTTAATCTTCTATATGCCAAGCGTAAGGGGAAGGACGTGCAAGTGATTCTATATTCGCAAAAGGAGAAATAAACGGTCGAATAGAGTCGAGCGAAAAGTGGATGAAAATAAAAAGAATTTTCAAAAAGGGGTTGACAAGAGGGGAGAGGTGTGGTATAATAAGTGACGCGAACCGAGAGGTGCGCGCGTCCCTTGGTGTTACCTGCCGGTGTGGCGGAACAGGCAGACGCCCGGGACTTAAAATCCCGTGATGCGAGAGCATCGTACCGGTTCGATCCCGGTCACCGGCACCAAGGGACCGAATAAGAATATCGCGGAGTAGAGCAGTCTGG
>JAZRFD010000065.1:0-10857 GCA_045661185.1 Eubacteriales bacterium
CAGTTGCACAAGGAGATTGATCGCCGTCGCACGTTTGCGATCATCTCGCACCCCGACGCGGGTAAAACCACGCTTACAGAGAAATTTTTGCTTTACGGAGGCGCGATTCAGACCGCGGGCTCGGTCAAGGGCAAGGCGTCCGACCGCCACGCCGTTTCCGACTGGATGGAAATGGAGAAAAAGAGAGGTATTTCGATTACCTCGTCGGTTATGCAGTTTGAATACGAGGGCTATTGCATCAATATCCTCGATACCCCCGGACACCAGGACTTCTCGGAGGATACCTACCGCACGCTGATGGCGGCGGACAGCGCGGTCATGGTCATTGACGCGGCAAAGGGAATTGAGCCGCAGACGCGTAAGCTCTTTAAGGTCTGCGCCATGCGCCATATCCCGATCTTTACCTTTATCAACAAGCTTGACCACGAGGCGCGCGACCCCTTTGATCTGATCGACGAATTGGAAAAGGAATTCGGCATCGGTACGTACCCCATGAACTGGCCCATTGGTTGCGGTGTTGGATTTAAGGGCGTGTATGACCGCGACGGACACAAAATCCTTGCGTTTGGCGACTCTCACCGCGGGCGTGACCGCCTGGCTTCCATTGATTGCGACATTACCGACGTTGCTCGCATGGACGAGCTGATCGGCTCGTATGCGCGCGAGGAGCTGACCGAGCAGGTAGAGCTCTTGGACGGCGCGTGCTTTGATTTTGACATCGAAAAGGTGCGTTGCGGCAAGCTCTCTCCCGTGTTCTTCGGATCGGCGCTGAACAACTTCGGTGTTGAGTTCTTCTTGGAGCATTTTCTGAAAATGACCACCGCGCCGCTTTCTCGCCGTGCCGAGGACGAGGTAGAGGTTGCTCCCTTTGACGAGGAATTTTCCGCGTTTGTGTTCAAGATTCAGGCAAACATGAACAAGGCACACCGCGACCGTATCGCGTTTATGCGCATCGTTTCGGGCAAATTTGAGCATGACAAAGAATATTTCCACGTGCAGGGCGGCAAAGCTCTCAAGCTCTCCCAGCCCCAGCAGATGATGGCGCAGGAGCGCTCCATTATTACCGAGGCGTATGCGGGGGACATCATCGGTGTGTTTGACCCGGGGATTTTCTCGATCGGTGATACGGTTTGCGACAAATCCCGCAAGGTGCGCTTTGAGGGAATCCCGACCTTTGCTCCCGAGTGCTTTGCCATGGTTGAGCAGATCGACAGCATGAAGCGAAAGCAATTTGCAAAGGGAATGAATCAGATTGCACAAGAGGGTGCCATTCAGATCTTTATCGAGCCGGGCGGCGGTCTTGAGCGCGTATACGTTGGCGTTGTCGGTATGCTTCAGTATGACGTGCTGGAATCGCGCATGAAGGCGGAATACGGTGTCACCTACAAGCAGTATCCGCAGTCCTATCAGTATATCCGCCGTATCGCAAACGGGGCAGACCCCAAAAAGCTGCATTTGTTTGACGTCAAATGGGTGCAGGACTTCCGCGGAAACGATTATCTCCTCTTTAACAGTGAGTGGCACATCGGTCACACGCTGGAAAACAACGAGGGTCTTGAGCTCGCAGAATTTGGGCACTGACCGACCAAATGGCTATAGCAAAAAGAGATTCACTTTCGTGAATCTCTTTTTGCTATTTATCTCTGCTTGAGCATGTTTGCAAGCGCCTCAGCGGCCTCTTTTACAGATACTGCGGAGGTGTTGACGCAAAGATCATAGTTGGCACGGATACCCCAGGTTCGGCCCGTGTAATACTGATAGTATTTTGCACGGCTCTTGTCTACGCGACGGATCTTGCGGCGCAGATCACGGTCGGAAAGCCCCTCGTGATCCTCAGCCTTTCTGCGGCAACGCTCAATCTTGGATTCCATGTCTGCGTATACGAACAGACGGAGGGGATTGTGATCCTTCAAGATGTAATCGGCACAGCGACCGACGATGATGCAGTTGGATTTTTCCGCCATTTCGCGAAGCACGTTTGCCTGCTCGCTGTAAACCGCGGTGTACTGACGGAGCATATAATCAGAGCCGACGGGATGTACGTGGTGAAGGGTGCGCCCGATGGTAATGGGGAAGAACATGCCGGACTGCTGCTCCACGATCTGGTGCACGTAGCTTTCGGCAAGCTGCGTTCTCTTGGCGATCTCCTCAATGATTTCCTTGTCGTAATAAGCATAACCCAGCATTTCCGCAAGACGCTTGCCAAGCTCGCGTCCGCCGCTACCGAATTCACGTCCGATGGTGATGATCTGGTTCATAAAATCCTCCCAATGCTCATGCGTTCCATACTTCATATACAATTTTATTATACACACTTTTGACCCCTTTGTCAAGGGAATCCCCTCATTTTTGTGGTATGAAGCGCAAAAAAGCAGCAAAAACTATCCCCAATACAGTTGTGGGAGGAAAAGATGGAATCACCTTGGCAAAACGAAGCGTGCTTCGATGAAAGGAAAATTTTAAAGCAGGATATCAAAACCGATGTGCTGATCATCGGGGGAGGTATCGCGGGGCTCCTTTGCGCTGATCGCTTGCACCGCGCGGGTGTTGATTGCGTTCTGGTGGAGGCGGATCGGATCTGCTCTGGGGTGACGCGCAACACGACCGCCAAGATCACCTCGCAGCACGGGCTGATCTATGCCGATCTCATCACGCGCTTTGGAACGGAGCGCGCACGCATGTATCTCGAAGCAAATGAGCGTGCGATCACCGAATATCGCGCGCTTTGCGATCAGATCGAATGCGATTTTGAAGAACAAGACGCATACGTTTATTCCACGAAAGACGTGGGGGCTTTGGAACGGGAAGAAAGGGCGCTTGAGCGCTTGGGATATTCCGCAAAGCTTGTAGATCGGGTGTCTTTACCCATACGTGTCAGCGGCGCGCTCCGCCTTCGGCATCAAGCACAATTTCACCCATTGAAATTTCTTTCGGCAATCTCAAAAGATCTATGCATCTATGAGCACACCGCCGTACGGGAGCTGGTGGGATGTGATGCGATCTGCGATCACGCGCGCATTTGTGCCGAGCGGATCATTGTAGCCACACATTTTCCGTTTTTGAACAAGCACGGCAGTTATTTTTTAAAGCTTTATCAAAGCCGCTCCTACGTTGCGGCCTATGAGGGTGCGCGGCCGATTGACGGTATGTATATTGACGAATCCTCGCACGGGCTATCCTTTCGCCGGGCGGGAGAGCTTCTGTTGATTGGAAGCGGCGCGCACCGTACAGGAAAAAAGGGGAGCGCATGGCGTGACGCCGAGGCATTTGCGCGAGAGCATGAGCCCGACGCCAAGCTGCGCTACCGCTTTGCCACGCAGGATTGCATGACCCTTGACGGCATTCCTTATATCGGTGCGTATTCCAAGAGAACGAAGGGATTATACGTGGCAACGGGCTTTGGAAAATGGGGAATGACGAATGCAATGGTCGCAGCGGAGCTTTTGCGTGATCTTGTATTGGGAAAGCGGAACGAATACGAGGTGCTCTTTTCACCCTCACGGACGATCCTGCGCCCACAGCTTGCCGTGAATGCCGCGGAAGCGGTGGGAAATCTGCTGTATCCCTTCGGTCGCAGATGTCCGCATATGGGATGCGCTTTGAAATGGAATGCGCAGGAGCGCTCGTGGGATTGCCCCTGCCACGGCTGGCGCTTTGATGAGGACGGACGTCTGTTGGATAACCCTGCGACAAACGATCTGCCAAAATAAATTTTTTAGTACTTGCTTTTTACAAAAAAGTTTGCTAAAATAAAGGCAGATTAAAAAAAGGGGGAACCAACATGCTTCCGTATCTTCTCGGCGCATATGCCGCTTTGAGTGTGATTGCCTTTACTTGCTTTGGCATCGACAAGCGAAAGGCACAAAAGAAACGCTTCCGAACGAGAGAGACCGTCCTTTTGGGACTGGGCTTTTTCGGGGGTGCCATCGGCGCTTTACTCGCCATGAATCTGTTTCGCCACAAAACCCGACATTGGTATTTCTGGGCGATCAATCTTTTGGGCCTTGCATGGCAGGCGGCTTTGGCCTTTTATCTGCTTTGACGTTATTCCAAGGCGTTTTTTAAGGCTTCAAGAGCCCCTTTTTCAATCCGCGACACGTAAGAGCGCGAGATCCCGAGCGACGCGGCGATCTCGCGCTGCGTTTGAGCCTTGACACCGCAAAGGCCGTAGCGCATAATAATGATCTGTCGCTCGCGAGGCGTGAGCAGACGGTCTACGCAATCCAGCATTTTTTCGGTCGTGATCTTGCGGTCGATCTCCTCCGCGATATCCTCCTCGCAGCAGATCACGTCGATGTAAGAAAGGGGATTGCCGTCTCGGTCGACGTCAATGGTCTCGTTGATCGAGATCTCGGCGGAAAGCTTTTTTTGCGCGCGAAAATGCATCAGGATCTCGTTTTGAATACACTTGGCGGCGTACGTAGCAAAGCGTGCGCCGTTTTTGACGTTAAAGGTATCCACTGCCTTGACAAGCCCGATCGTTCCGATCGACACCAGATCCTCGGGGCTTTTGGCGCCCGAGTAATACTTTCGCACAATGTGAGAAACCAGCCGCAGATTATGCAAAATCAGCTTTCCGCGGGCATCCTCGTCGCCGTCAGCAGCCTTTTCAAAGCACGCGCGCTCCTCCTCGTCGGAAAGAGGTGGCGGGAAATTGTGCGGCATCCCGATCCCAAGAATCAGGTGCATGATTTTTGTGATGAATGAAAAAAGTGTCAGAAACATAAAGCACCTCCGTGGATTTGATGCTTTCAATATATGTTGTCATCGCACTTTTTTTGCTTGTACCGCTTTTTTTCGTGCGTTTTTCATTGACACCCGAGAGCAGTTGTGATATACTTATTTTAATATTAAAGAAACGGAGTATACGGATATGAAAAGACTTTACGGAAACGCAGTGGTGGGACAAAGCGGTGGACCTACCGCGGCGATCAACGCAACGCTGTCCGGTGTGATCCGCGGTGTGCAAAAGCAGTGCTGCGACGGTTGCATCAAGACCCTTTACGGTATGCGAAACGGCGTGGAGGGGCTGATGCGGGAGGAGCTGATCGACCTGACCGCCTATTTTGATAGCGAGGATAAGCTTTCCCTTCTCGAGCATACGCCCGCGGCGGCGCTCGGCTCCTGTCGCAAAAAGCTTCCCAAGGCCGGGGAAAACGACGCCTTTTATGAGGAGCTGATCGCCATCTTCCGCAAATATGATATCCGCTATTTCTTCTACATCGGCGGCAATGATTCCATGGATACCGTTGCAAAGCTTTCCGCATACACGAGAGAGCACGACTATGAAATGGTGATCATGGGGGTTCCGAAAACCATCGACAACGATCTGGTTGGCACCGACCACACCCCCGGCTTCGGCTCTGCCGCAAAATACATAGCCGTTACCACACAGGAGATCATCCGCGACTGTGCGGTGTACCGTGTTCCCGCCGTGACAATCATTGAGATCATGGGGCGTGACGCGGGATGGCTGACGGCATCTGCGGCGATCGGACGCGTTGTAAACGGCATTGAGCCTGACCTTGTGTATCTCCCCGAGCGCACCTTTGATATGGATCGCTTTTTTGCGGACGTTCGCGCTTCTCTTGAAAAGCACCCGAACGTCGTTGTCGCGGTTTCCGAGGGAATCCGCTTTGCCGACGGCCGATACGTTGGTGAGGGCACTCAAACGGGGGTCAAGGATGCTTTCGGACATGCCTATCTTGCGGGCACGGGAAAGGCGCTCGAGCTTGCAGTAAAGGCAGAGATCGGCTGTAAGGTGCGTTCGATCGAACTCAATCTTCCGCAGCGCTGTGCGGCGCATCTGGCGTCAGGTACCGATCTTTCCGAGTCGGTCGCAACGGGCAAAGCTGCCGTGGAGGCCGCGTGCTCGGGGGTTACACGCTGTATGATCACGGCACAACGCGTGTCAAACGATCCTTATACCATTGAATTTTGCCCCAAGGACGTCTCCGAGATCGCAAACAAGATCAAGTACGTTGACGATGCCTTTATCAACGAGGCAGGCAATCACGTGACAGATGATTGCTGCAAGTATCTGCTGCCCCTGATTCAGGGAGATGCTTCGTGCGCTTATGAAAACGGGCTTCCCAAGCACTTGATCCTTTGATTCTTCTGTTCTAAACCGTGCCCTTCGATCGTACATTGTAACGATCAAACAAAGGAGGCGACGGAATGGAACGTATCATGACGGTGGTCGGAACACGACCCGAGGCGATCAAGCTTTGTCCCTTGATCAAGGAGCTGAAAGCAAGAGGAAAATGGCAGGTGCAGGTCACGGCAACGGGGCAACACCGCGCCATGCTGGATAGTGCGATGAGCGCATTTGGAGTCAAGCCGGATTTTGATCTTGACGTCATGCGCACAGGGCAAACGCTTTCAAGCGTCACCGCGCGCATTTTGCGCGGTATGGACGAGATACTGGCGGCAGAGAAGCCCTCGGTTGTGCTGGTTCAGGGAGACACGACCACCGCGTTTGCGGCGGCACTGGCGGCGTTTCACCGCCATATTCCCGTCGGGCACGTCGAGGCGGGACTGCGTACCTATCATATGGATTCACCCTTTCCCGAGGAATTTCACCGTGAGGCGATCTCGCTCCTTGCCACGTGGCATTTCGCCCCCACGGTTACGGCAAAAAAGAACCTTGTCAAGGAGGGAAGACGCGAATCCTCCGTTTTTATCACGGGAAACACCGTGGTGGATGCATTAAGATACACCTTAACCGAGGCAAAGCCGCGCACGGGCTGGAATTTTCCGCCCGACGCAAGAGTCGTTTTGTTTACGGCACACAGACGCGAGAGCTTTGGCAGACCCATTCGCGGTATGTTCCGCGCTCTGCGGCGCTTGGTAGAGGCGCACGAGGACATCATTGCCGTTTGTCCTCTGCATCACAATCCCGAGGTGCGCGCGGCGGCAAGAGAGATCCTTGGCGGCGTTCAGCGTGTCTGTGTAATCGAGCCGCCCGAGATCGTGACCTTTCACCACCTGCTGGCACGCACGTATCTCATCGTGACCGACAGCGGCGGGATTCAGGAGGAAGCGGTAGCGCTCGGCATTCCTACCGTTGTTACGCGCTATTCAACCGAGCGGCAGGAGGGGATTCGCGCAGGCGTTTTGCGCCTGGCAGGGCAGGACGAGGAAAATATATTTGCGCTGGCCTCGCGCCTTTTGCAAAAGGATTCCGACGAATATGCGGCTATGAAAAAGCCCTCCAAGATCTTTGGTGACGGAAACGCGTCGGCACGCATTGCGGGCGTATTGGAAACGGTACTTTAAAAAACAAAAGAGGATGTTAAAATGCAATTCATCAAGGAAGAAATCAGGATCGGCAACGGATGCGCCCCTTGTGCCGCTACATTCACGATGCCGCTCCCAGAGGTCATTTTCAAACAGACTATGGAACACGGGACCGCGATGGAATGCGAGCCTTGGGTAGGCGAGGCTGTCAAGCTCCTTTTGAAGCATTGAAAACCAAAAAATCCTTGTAAAAACAAGCGTGGGCGAGTCTTTGCCCGCGCTTTTTTTGCCAAAATTCGGCAAGTAAAAAATAATTTGAAGAAATATTGATAAAAAAATAACTTTTTTTCGAAAAACTATAGATTTTTTTAAAAAAGTATAGTATAATAAGATGTCCAATTGTGTAAACAGCCCGGTCTTGGATCGGTTGTTTGCAAAGTAAAACATTTCAGGAGGTTTGAAATCATGAAAAAGAAATTGACCACGGTCGATTTTCACGGGACGAAAGAGCAGGAAGAAAAGCTGATCGCCGTCATCGAAAAGCATGCCGGTGAAAAGGGCGCAATGATGCCGATCCTGCAGGAGGCTCAGGAGATCTACGGATACCTGCCCCTGGAGGTTCAGGAGATCATCGCTGCCAAGACCGGCACGCCCCTTGAGGAGATCTTCGGTATCGTGTCCTTCTACGCACAGTTCAAGCTCAATCCCGACGGTCAGTACGCAATCGCAGTTTGCCTCGGTACCGCTTGCTACGTCAAGGGCTCGGGCGACATCATCAATGCGATCTCCGAAAAGCTGAATGTTCCGATTGGCAGCACCTCTCCCGATGGAAAGTACTCCATCGAGGCAACCCGTTGCATCGGCGCTTGCGGTTTGGCTCCCGTTCTCACGGTGAACGGTGAAGTTTACGGCAGACTGACGGTTGACGACGTCGACACGATTCTTGCAAAATATCAGTAATCCAAAATAATACGTCGGAAAGGCAAGGAAACAAGCGCATGAAGATCTCCGAAATTCAAGCTCTTTTAAAGGCAGATATCGTCTGCGGCGAGGAGCAGCTGAACAGAGAAGTGTATTCCGCGTGCGGAAGTGATATGATGAGCGACGTGCTCGCGTACGTTAAGGATCAGGCGGTCCTTTTAACGGGGCTTGTCAATCCGCAGGTGGTTCGCACGGCAGAAATGATGGATATGGTTTGTGTCGTATTCGTGCGTTCCAAATGTCCTACCGATGAAATGGTAGAGCTGGCACGCGAAAGCGGATTGGTTCTTATGAAGACCACGAAAAGAATGTACGAGGCGTGCGGAAAGCTGTACGCGTCGGGTCTGCACGGAAATGTGGTGGCAAAATGAATGAAGCAGTAAAATTTCATTTTCTTGTTGACGGTGACGATTTTACGTCTGCGGGGCAGGCTTCCGTTCAGATGAAAAAGAATCTGCGGCAGCTCGGTATTTCTCCCGAGATCATTCGCAAGGTTTCCATTGCGATGTACGAGGGAGAGATCAACATGGTCATTCACGCCGGAGGCGGTGAGGCAGACGTGCTGATCTATGAGGATCGCATCGAGATCAACCTGATCGACCACGGCCCGGGAATTGCCAACATTGAGCTGGCCATGCAGGAGGGCTTTTCCACAGCACCCGATACCATCCGCTCGCTCGGCTTTGGTGCCGGCATGGGATTACCGAACATGAAGCGCTATTCCGACTCCATTCGGATCGAATCCGAGCTTGGACGGGGAACAAGCATTTATATGACGGTCAATCTCTGAATCAGTAAAATCCGAAAAGGAGTTGCGGCTTCACGATGAATACCTACGAGCATTCGGTTTCGTTGGACGTTTCAAGGTGTACGGGATGTACCATGTGCTTGAAGCGCTGTCCAACCGAGGCGATCCGGGTCCACGAGGGGCACGCGCAGATCAATCCCGAGAGGTGTATTGATTGCGGCGCTTGCATCCGTTACTGTCCGAATAACGCCAAGAAAGCAACCTACAGCAAACTGGATTCCGTAATGAAGTACAAATGGAAGGTAGCCCTTCCGGCTCCCACTCTTTACGGACAGTTTGAAGAGCTGGAGGATGTCGATTACGTCCTTCAGGGACTTCTGGATATCGGCTTTGACGACGTTGTTGAGGTTTCTCAGGCGGCAGAGCTGGTTTCCGCTTATACACGTTTGTATCTGAAAAACGAGGGGATCGCAAAGCCCGTGATCAGCTCGGCTTGCCCGGTGGTCATGCGCTTGATCTCGTTGCGTTATCCTACGCTTCGCGAGCACATCATGCAAATGCTGCCGCCAATGGAGGTTGCCGCCAAAATGGCGCGCGACAAGGCGAAGCGTGAGCATCCGGAGCTTGCGGATGAGGACATCTGCATCTGTTTCATCTCTCCGTGTCCTGCCAAGGTTTCGTACGTCAAGAACGGCTTTGGTGACTACAAGAGCGAGGTTGACGAGGTGCTCTCGATCAGCGATATCTATTTCAACCTGATCAATGTCATGCGACGCGGAAAGGCGCCAGAGCCGATCTCGCGCTCGGGTATGATCGGAATCGGTTGGGCGACCTCGGGCGGGGAATCCTCCGCAATCTTCAACGATAAGTATCTCGCGGCCGACGGCATTGAAAACGTGTCGCGCGTGCTGGAGCAATTGGAGAACGGAAATATCTCGTCGCTTGAGTTCGTTGAGCTCAACGCATGTCCCGGCGGATGTGTGGGCGGCGTGATGGCGCTGGAAAATCCGTTCGTGGCAAAGGCCAGATTACAAACGTTGAGACGTTACTTGCCCGTTTCGCAAACGGTGCTTACGGGCGAGGAAAGGGAATACATTCCCGAGTCTTACTTTTTCGACAGTATGCCCGCATACCGACCGATCTCGCGCTTGAGTGAAAACTTTGCCGAGTCGCTCCGTATGATGGCAGATATTCAAAAGCTGCGCACAGAGCTGCCTGGAATCGACTGCGGTGCTTGCGGTGCCCCCAACTGTCGCGCCTTTGCGGAGGACGTGGTCAAGGGTGTTGCGGACCGAAACGGTTGCGTGGTAGAGCGTGCGCGCGCAGATGAACAGACACAGGAGGAAACGGAATGACGGTTTGCGAAATGGCAGAACAGCTTTCTCTGACACCGATTGCGGTGGCAGACGGGGAGCGTGCGATCGAGGGCGTTTACATCGGTGACCTTCTGAGCTGGGTGATGGGACGTGCCTCGTCGGGCAATGTCTGGATCACCATCATGTCCAATATCAATATCGTCGCGGTTGCCACGCTGGCAGACGTTGCGTGTATTGTTCTGGCAGAGGGCGTCACTCTTGATGAGAGCGTACGGCAGACTGCGGAGCAAAAGGGGGTCAACGTCTATACCACGGATATGACCGCATATGAGGTTGCCGCCACCTTGGCGACAACGCTGAAGTGAATCGTTACTATTACGATTTTCACATTCATTCCTGCCTATCCCCCTGCGCCGATAACGACATGACCCCGAATAACATCGCGGGAATGGCGGCGTTGGCAGGCTTGAATATCGTGGCTCTGACCGATCACAACACCTGCAAAAATTGTCCCGCCTTCTTCGAGGCGGCCAAACGGCAGGGGATCATACCCGTGGCGGGTATGGAGCTGAC
>JAZRFD010000066.1:0-3133 GCA_045661185.1 Eubacteriales bacterium
GCGAAAAAGGCGCAAAAGAAAAAGCTTGGCAAAAAGAAAAGCGCCGAAAAGAAGGTGTTTCGCCGCCTGCGGGCGGCGAGGAGGGCTCCGCGCCCTCCACTGCGCAAACTTTTGAAAAAGTTTGATCAAAACTTTCGGCAAACTGACAAAAGCCGTTTGTTTTGTCTACAGTCTGCAAGCATGACGGGGGCTTCCTTTGGGAAGCCCCCCGTCATGCTTTATTTAATCCATGCTCTCGATAACAAACACGCCGCCGCGGCGGATCTCGACGAGCGCGCAGTTGCCGACGATCTCATTGGAAACGGCATACTGGTGCGTCCGCTTGATCTTGGCGCGCGCGAGGGGATATTTACAACCCTCAAGCGTTACTCCCTTGATGATGGGATCGGCGGCGAGCACCGAAAAATAACGGTACTGAGAGCGCGGCAGAATCGTGCCGCTGTCACGGAAAAAGCGCACACGGTTTTTGCCGTTCGTGGCAGTCGCAAACACGCGCCCCTCCTTTCGCTCCCAAAGGGATTCAAGGATTCCGAGCAGCGAGAGCGTATGGTCAAGTCGTCCCTCAAGGCTCCCCACAAACACGATCTCGCGCACACCCGCGCGCAGAGCCAGCTCCACCGCGTACTGCGTGTCGGTCACGTCCTTTTCGGAAGGCAGGCGCACCACCTCGGTGTCCTGTTCCACGTCGGGGTCCCCCAAGGTATCGAAATCCCCCACCGCAAGATCCACGTGCGCGCCCATGCGCCGCGCCGTCAAGAGTCCCGCGTCGGCGGCGATCACCAGGTCATCCTTGTCCGGCTTTTCCTGCACGTATTCCTCGTAAGCCTGCCCGCCAATGTAAATAAATGCCCGTTTTTGCATACCGTATGTACGAAAACGCCTGTTTTTCAGCGTTTTTTCCCCTTCCGTTTGTTCTCCTTAAAGCTTCGCGCGAAGCTCCACGACCTTGCCAAAAATCCGCACTCGCCCCGCCGCAAGCTCGCGGTTTGAATAAAACATGGGTGCGTATTTGGGGTTGGTCGAAGTCAGCACAAGGCCCTCGTCGGTCCGCATCACGCGCTTGCAGGTCGCGTCCTCACCGTCCACCAGAACGATGGCGATATCACCGCTTTCCACGCTGTCCTGCACGCGCACGATCACAACGTCACCCTCTGCCATGCGCGGCTCCATACTGTCGCCGCGAATGCGGAGCGCGGCATACTCACCCGTTGCCGCCATCCCCTCGGTGATCTCCTCATAATCCTCGATATCGGTGATCGCCGCGATCGGCACTCCTGCCGCCACGGCACCGTAAACGGGGATTTTGACACCCGTTTGTGCATTTTTCACTCCCAAAAGCGCGTCCACGCTTGCGTCAAGCGCCGCGACAATGCGCAACAGCGTCTCAAAATCAGGCTCGCGCTTGCCGTTCTCGTAAAGCGACATCGTGCTCTCGGCAACGCCTACGCATTCGGCAAGCTGCTTGGCGGTCATGCCGCGCGCGCGTCTGTATTCCTTGATCCGAATCATACCCGATCCCCCTTCTTTTTTCTTCATTATATCATTTGCAAATCGCAAAGTAAAGAGATTTTTCAAAAAACTTTGCAATTTGCAAAATATTTACAATTTTAGACTTGACAATACGCAAAGTCCGTTATATAATAAAAGCACCGGTTTGCAAAACGCAAAGTTTGCAACGGGAGAAGATCGCGGCGCGAGAGGGGGCGCGCCGATGGGGGATTGCGACGGCGCGACATGGCGTGCCGGAACACAAAACAAGGAGAAAACCATGGTTATCAACATTCAAATCAAAAACAGGGTGGCGACCTACGTCCCCGGCGACGCCCTGCCCGTGTGTGGAAACGCAGGCGACACCGTCAAGTTCTCGTTTGACGGCGAGTGGGCGGCACACACAACTAAAACAGTGCGTTTTATCTGGGGCGGCAACAAGTTTCACGAGGAGACGTTCACGGGCGACACCTGCCCCGTTCCCACGTTTCTCAACACGGATCGCGTCCTGATCGGCGTAATCGCGGATGGCGGCGCGCTTTGCAGCACCAAAGCGGCGGTGCCCTATCAGACCTCGATCCGTTGCGGTGGCGCGCGTCCCGGCGTCATGAGTGCCGAGGCCTACACGCACGAGGCAAAGGAAGCGGCAGAGCTGGCGGCACAAAGCGCGGTAGCATCCGAGGGATACGCCAACAACGCCGCAACGCAGGCGGCCATTGCCAGAACGGGCGCGGAGCTGGCGCGTGACTATTCGGAGCGCTCCGAGGCGGCGTTTTACGAGCTGGAAAGACGAAATATCGGGGGGCAGCTCACAGATCACAAATGGCGTCTTATGCTCCTCGAAAGCCATCTGGGCTTGGATTCGTCTGTTCAGACCGTTTCGGGCAACGTGGCCACGATAGACATTCCCGCAAATGCGCGGCAGTACGCGAAAATCGAGCACCTTTTGTGCGGAACCATGATCAACTACTGGTGCGATACTTGGTACTATCAGGGCGTGAAGACGATCCGCGTGCTGAATGAAGCCGGCAACCTTGTGCGCAAGTACGATATTCCCGTGGCAAGCCTGCCGGATTACGGCTGGGGCAAAAGTATTGATTTGGTCGAGGTTACCGATTATTATCCCTTCGACCACTACAATAAAATCGTATTTAAAAACGGACGCGCTTACTATCATCACCTCGTTTACAAAGTTGAGCGTGACCCGGACAGCGAATATTATGACAAACGCCACGAGGGAGACACCACGGTGGATTCTTGCTCCTGTCAGGTGCTCATCAAGCTTGAGGAGCCCGAGGTGATCGACGCGACCGAGGCCTTCGACTTTGACGGCTACCTGGATCTGACCGACGGCGCGCAGATCGTATTTGATCTGCTGGAGCCCGAGGATGGCGAAGCTAACATGAAAGGATATCTTCAGAACTGGTCTCCCGCCTTCGTGTCCGTCATGTTTGAGCTTGAGTAAAGGAGGTGCTTGTATGAAAACCATCAACGTAAACACACATGAAATCGAACTCGCAAAGAAAAACGGAACGCAGGAGCGCTTTAAATCCCGCTTTGTCGAGGAGCTGATCAGCCAACGCTACACGCTCGGTCAGCAGATCGCACTTTTGCGTCAGCAGGGCGAAAAGCCCGAGGAATACGC